>JBEGWB010000023.1:0-26024 GCA_041178065.1 Pseudomonadota bacterium
GAATGCGCGAATACCCGCTTCGGGTGGACTGTTGCCGTGATCGGGCAAGGCATGCAAGGTCAGAATACGCGTTGCACCCTGCCGCGGCGGACGGTAGCCGCGCCCCCCACTGCCGCGGCTGATGATGATCTTCAGAATGCCGTCGGAGGCGTTGCCGAGCTGCAATGCAAGGTCCATTTCGCGTTCGAGCGCCTGAGCGTCGTATTCGAGTTGCAGACGCGCGCAGCCAATGGCGAGACGCTGTAAATGCAGATCCTCGAACAGCAGCCTGCCATTGCAGTAGCGAATGGTTTCGAACAGCCCGTCGCCATAAGCGAGGGCGCGGTCGTTCAGCGGAACCGTCGTGGCTTTTTCACCGTTGATCAGCACAGCTCAATCCTTCTCTCGCGGCGCGGGAGGAGCCACGCAGCCGGCGCATCAGACGCGCTTGAATACCAGGGATCCATTGGTGCCACCGAAACCAAAGGAGTTACTGATGACCACTTGCATGGCCATGTTGCGAGCGATGTTGGGGACATAGTCGAGATCGCAGCCAGGGCCTGGTTCGACGAGATTGATTGTCGGAGGCGCAACCTGATCACGCAGCGACAATATGCTGAAAATCGCTTCCACGGCGCCGGACGCGCCCAGCAGGTGGCCTATCATCGACTTCGTCGAGCTGACGGCCACCTTGTCAGCATGGGGGCCGAACACCTTGCGCACTGCTTGCGACTCCGCGAGATCACCTGCGGGCGTCGACGTGCCGTGCGCGTTGATATATTGCACCTGGTCGGCGGCAATACCGGCATCGCGCAGCGCATTCGCCATGCATGCTGCGGCGCCGCGACCGTCTTCAGACGGCGACGTGATGTGATGCGCATCGCCGCTCATGCCGAAGCCGCAGACCTCTGCGTAAATGCGCGCGCCGCGTTTGCATGCAGCCTCGTACTCCTCGAGCACCAGCAGCCCAGCGCCGTCGCTAAGCACGAAACCATCGCGGTCCTTGTCCCAGGGACGGCTCGCGTGTTGTGGGTCATCGTTACGCGTCGACAGCGCACGCGCCGCGCAAAAACCACCGAGGCCGACAGGAGACGTCGCCATTTCCGAACCGCCGACGACCATCGCATCAGCATCACCATACGCGATCAGACGCGCGGCGATACCGATGTTGTGCGTCCCGGTAGTGCATGCGGTGGTGATAGCGAGGTTTGGACCCTGGAAGTTAAACATGATCGATAGCGTGCCCGAGATCATGTTGATGATAGAACCAGGTACGAAAAACGGAGAAAGCTTGCGTGGGCCGGCTGAGTCGATCGTATGCAGCCCGTCTTCAATCGACGTGATGCCGCCGATGCCGGAGCCGGCAGCAACGCCGACGCGCAGGGGATCGTAGTTTGCTTCCTGCAAGCCGGAATCCCGCACGGCCTGCACACCCGCGGCAATGCCATAGTGCAGGAACTGGTCAAGGCGGCGCGCCTCTTTCGCAGGAATATACTCAGTGATGTCGAAGTTGCGGATCGAGCCACCAAAGCGGGTGGTGAAGGCAGATACATCGAAGTGTGTGATTGGAGCGATGCCGCTCCGCCCTTCACACAGTGCCTTCCAGGTATCGTCGACAGTGTTGCCCAGCGGGGTAATTGCGCCGATTCCGGTGACTACAACTCTTCTGCGAGACAAAAGCCAGATCCTCAATGCAAGCCGAAAACTGCCGCGAGATGTTCCTATACATGCCAGGAACAAGCAATAAAAAAGCTACCCGGGAAGACCAGGGTAGCTTTTTTGAGCAGGCATTCCGCCGCGGCTTGTGCCGGATTGCGCACCGCAGGGCGCAGCGCGAATTACGCCTGGTGGGAATTGATGTAGTTGATTGCCAGCTGTACGGTTGTGATCTTCTCGGCTTCGTCATCCGGGATTTCGGTTTCGAACTCTTCTTCCAGAGCCATCACCAGTTCGACGGTATCAAGCGAATCAGCACCAAGATCTTCAACGAAGGCAGCTTCGTTCTTCACTTCTTCTTCTTTGACGCCGAGTTGTTCGGCAACAATTTTTTTGACTCGTTCTTCGATGCTACTCATAAATATTCATGCTCCAAAAAATACAGAAAGTTCCGGACTTTACGGATTTCCAGCTGCCTTGCGCCGAAAAAAGAGCGGCAAGTGTAACCGAGAATCCACCCTTTGTAATCACGCCCCTACTTTGCTCAACGACCTGAATGCTCTGCATTCAGGCCTAAAAAGTTGAGGTTTGTCCTCGTCCCTGGCTCCCCGGCGGCGCGCATTATGCCACAACTACGGCACGCGCTACCGAGTCCTCAGGACATGTACATCCCACCGTTGGCGTGAATGGTTTCCCCGGTGATGTAGCCCGCTTCCTGTGAGGCAAGGAAGCCCACGACGGCTGCGATTTCCTCCGGTTGTCCATAACGACCCAACGGTATCTTTGCAAGCAATGCTTGCGTTTGCTCCGCGCTGAGTTCGCGCGTCATATCGGTGTCGATGAAACCGGGCGCCACACAATTGACGGTAATGTTGCGCGAGCCGATCTCCATTGCGAGCGCGCGGGAAAAGCCCTGCAGGCCTGCCTTTGCAGCGGCGTAATTCGCTTGCCCTGCATTGCCACTCGACCCCACCACCGAACTGATGCTGATAATGCGGCCCCAACGCGCTTTCGTCATGCCGCGCATCAAAGCGCGAGTCATGCGGAATACTGACGTAAGGTTGGTATTGATTACCGCGCTCCACTCTTCCTCTTTCATACGCAGCATCAGGTTATCGCGCGTGATGCCGGCATTGTTGACGAGAATCTCAACAGTGCCGAACTCTTCCTGCACCTGCTTGCAGAAGGCATCAACCGATGCTTCCGACGCGACATCCAGACGATAACCCTTGCCCTTGATACCTGCTTCTCGAAGCCACTCGTTAATCTTTGCTGCGCCGGCATCCGTTGTGGCCGTGCCAAGCACGACGGCTTCGCGCCGGCCGAGCTCCACTGCGATGGCCTTGCCGATGCCGCGGCTCGCGCCTGTGACCACTGAAATTTTTCCGCTGATACTCATATTGTCCTGCCGTTCCAGTTCAGTTTACACCGCAGGCCGTCAGGCCAGCTGCGAGGCTCGCCGGATCGTTGATCGCCAGCGTGGTGAGTTCGGAATTGATACGTTTGTTCAGACCAGTAAGAACTTTACCCGGGCCAAGCTCCAGCAGTGTCTTGATGCCTTTGGCGGCGCAGGCCTGCACGGTCGCTACCCAGGGCACCGGGTTATAAATTTGCAGCACAAGGTTCTGCTTGATAACGGATGGATCGGCGCTGGCCGCCAAACCATAGTTCTGCAGGACGGGGATCGCGGGAATCGATAGCGCGACATCGGCGAGAACCTCGGCAAAGCGTTCGGCTGCAGGCTGCATCAACGGCGAATGGAACGGCGCACTGACGGAAAGTGGCAGGACACGTTTCGCCCCGGCAGTCTTGCACAGCTCGCCTGCGCGGGTGACCGCAGCGCTCTGGCCAGCGATAACGACCTGGCCTGGCGAATTGAAATTGACCGCCGCCACGACGCCGCACTCAGAAGCATCGGCACAGGCCTTGATGACGCCTGCGTCATCGAGCCCGACGATCGCGGCCATGCTGCCGGTCCCGACAGGTACGGCACTCTGCATGAATTCGCCGCGCTGCTTGACCAGCGCCACGGCATCGGTGAATTGCAGTACGCCGGCGCACACGAGGGCGGAATACTCCCCCAGGCTATGGCCGGCCATTAACGCGGGCATCGGTCCGCCCTGCTGCTGCCAGGCGCGCCATATCGCAACGGACGCGGTCAGGATCGCAGGTTGGGTGATGTGGGTTAAGGCGAGTTGTTCCGCAGGGCCGGTCTGGACGAGTTGCCAGAGATCATAGCCCAGCATGTCAGAGGCCTCGGCAAATGTGCCTGCTATGACTGGATGAAGCGCGGCCAACTCGGCCAGCATGCCTACGTGTTGCGAATTCTGGCCAGGGAAAGTACAACCCAGCGTTGCTACCGGCGTGGCCATTTACCAATTGCTCGTTGACGTCACTGAGATCGTCCTGATCCACCCCCAAAACGAAAAACAGCCCGCAATGAGCTGTTTTCGTTGGGCGTGCCCCCGCAAAAGGGAGGACACAAACGGGATTAGTCTTTGTTGACCTGTACGACCTGACGGCCGCGGTAGAAGCCATCCGCCGTCATGTGGTGACGACGATGACGCTCGCCGGTTTCCGCTTCCGTGGACAGCGTCGGGCCGGTGAGTGCATCGTGGGAACGGCGCATGTCGCGCTTCGAACGGGTCTTGCGGTTCTGTTGAACGGCCATTGCTAGTGCTCCTGTTACTGAGCTCCCTGTTGAGAACTCTTACAAATCAAAAACTGTTGAGACAAGCCTACTCTTTCGGCTTCGGTTTTTTCGGCCTGGCTGCCGGTGTTTTGGCATTGTCCGGCTTGTCGCTATCCCTGGCCGCCTTGAACCCAGCCAGAACTGCAAAGGGGTTGGCCCTGGCTTCCGCCTCGGGATCTCCACCTTGCTTGAGCGCGTTCAGCACCTCATTACACGCAGGATCGGCGTGCATTGGCACCATCGGCAAGCTCAAAATCAATTCATCTTCAATCAGCGCCACCACGTCGAGTCCAGATTCCGGCATCGACACTGCGTCCTGGCTTTCCGGTACTGCGTCGACTTCCTCTTCGGTGTCGAACACGAGTACGGCCAGGTCACAGTGCAATTTCCATTGCATGTCCTGCAAACAACGCTGGCAAGCTACGGTTACTGCGGTATCAAGAGTCCCCGACAGCAAACGCCGTCCCTCTTCATCGGTGCCAAACAGCAAATCAACCGCGACCTGACCGGTGTTCCCGGAGAGCTGGTCGCTTAAACGCTGAAGTGTGGCGAGGGGTAAATCGGCGGTGATGGAACCCTTCCGCGCGAACAACTTTACCGCATCAATCCGCTCTGGAAAGGGGGCTGACGACATGGGCGCGCATGTTAGTGACCTCCCCCTGCCATGTCAAAGGGAATTTAACCTGAGTGAGCTGGAACTGGTTGATTTTCATCCGGATTTACAACCTAGCGAGGCTTTAGCGCTCCACCCCGCCAAGCAAGGGCACGAAACGCACCGCTTCGAGGTTCTCGGGCAGCAGCTTGCCGTCGATCTTGCGGTAGACCCGCAGCATCTGATGACGCTCCCCTTCCGGGACCACCAGGGTCCCGCCCTCAGCCAGCTGCTTTAGAAGGGCCTCCGGCACTACCGGCGCTGCGGCAGTTACGATGATGCCGTCAAAGGGCGCCTGCTGCGACCAGCCGTAGCTGCCATCGGCGCATTTCAGCGTGATATTGCCGATCTTCAGTTCACGCAGGCGGGCCTTGGTCTTTTCGAGCAATGGGCTGATCCTTTCGATGCTGTAAACGTGCTGGACCAGGCGCGCCAGTATCGCCGTCTGGTACCCGCAGCCGGTGCCGATTTCGAGCACCTTGGCCTGCTCCGGCAGTCCCGCCAGCAGCACTTCTGTCATACGGGCGACGATATAGGGCTGGGAAATCGTCTGGTTGAATGCGATCGGCAATGCCACGTCCTCGTAAGCGCGGTGCGATAACGCTTCGTCGATGAACAGGTGGCGTGGCGTGTTCAGCATCGCTTCGAGCACCAGCAGGTTGCTGATACCGAGATCCCCCAACCGCTGCACCATGCGTTCGCGCGTACGCTGCGAGGTCATGCCGATGCCCTGAATCTTTTGCGAATTCACACGACGGCCTCGCGCGCAAAGTTCCCCGCGATCTCGTCAAACATCGCGGCGGCGTCGCGCATTGCTTCGCGGCTGCACATATCCGCATGGAGCGGCGTGATCGACACATACCCATGCTCCACCGCGTGAAAATCCGAGCCCACCACGCGTTCGACCGGACCGCCCGCGCGTCCGATCCAGTAAAGGGTCTTGCCTCTGGGGTTGCGCGTGCTGATTGGATTTTCACCGCGCAAGCGTTGCCCGAGCGTCGTCAGACGTAGCCCCTTGATATGTGGCTCCGGTATATCGGGAATGTTTACGTTCAGCACGGTGCGTGGCGGCAAGCTCAGCTTGTCGACGAGGTGCAGTACGCGCCGCGCAATCCTGGCAGCAGTGAGAAAACGTCCCAGGTGAATTTCAGAATAGTCGGTAACGACAAGTGAAATCGCTAGCGCCGGCTTTGAAAGAAAGCGTCCTTCCATGGCTGCGGCGACAGTGCCGGAATAAAGGACATCGTCGCCCAGGTTGGCGCCAAAGTTGATGCCGGAGATCACACGCTCGGGCTCCGGCATGAATATGCCAGCGGTACCGAGGTGGATGCAGTCAGTCGGAGTGCCATCGACGGCGTAGCGTTTGTTGTCGAGCTGCATCACCTGCAGGGGGCGATCCAGGGTAATGCAATTGCTGACGCCCGACTTGTCGCGGTCGGGCGCAATGACCACGAGCTCGTGATCATATGCGAGCGCCTGGCGCAAGGCCTCCAGTCCGGGCGCATGCACGCCGTCGTCATTCGACAAAAGCAGGCTCATTCGCCCTCCAGATAGACCAGTTCCCTCAATACCGACGTGGCGTATGTGCCGCGGGCAAGACTGAATTCGACAATTACTTCATCACCATCGATACGCACCTGAAGGTTCTTGACCTGCGCGCGCAAGGGGCGCCGCTCCTGTTCGAGCCCGTGCATGACGAGCCCGGCGCATAGCTCCGGATACTGGTCCGCAAGATCGCGTTCGAGCGCCAGCGCATCCTCAGTAACCGCCGGCTCGCCTTGGCCCCACAGCGGCCCGGTGGCATGTATGTCGAACTCGGCGAGGCGGCGCTGCAAATCCTCCGGCGTGGCACGACTACACGCAAAGCTGCTAGCGCTACCGGCCAGCTGCATCACATCGCCGGCGACCCAGGCATTCCAGCTGCCCTGCTTCACGCGCTGCGACAGCAAGACATTGAACAAATAACTGCGCGTCGCCGACAGCAACAGGCTGCGCTGCTGACGCAACGGCGTGGCTTCGCCACGAAACCAGGCAAGCGCATCCGGTACATTGTTTTCGTTGCGCCCGAAGCGTTGTGCGCCGAAATAGTTGGGCACGCCGCGCTCGCCAATCAAATCGGCGCGCTGCAGCAGGGAGTCGAGGTCACCGACAGGGTTGCGCAGCACGATATGGAAATCATTGGCACGATGGGAGCCGCGACGCAGTTTGCGGCTATTGCGCATACTATGAAGGACGCGCAACTGCGGATGATCGACGGGGGCCGATGTGTCCGTGCGGTCACCATGGGGTACGCTAAACCATTGGCGCGTTATGCCCATCTTGTCTTTCATGCCAGCGAACGCCGTATCGCGCAGCGGCACGCGGAAATGACGCGCGAGAATGTCCTGCGCGTCAAAGGTCGTCAGTCCGGTTTTTTCGATGAAAAGGAGCAGATGCTCTCCAGTTCCGTCGCCTTCGAACCCCAGCTGCTCCTCGACGCGAAAATCGGCCAGCTGTTGCTTGAACGCAACACGCAAGGCTGGTTCACCGAATGCGCGCTCGAGCGCTTTCCACTGCGGTAACGGCGTGATCATTGCATTCACTCAGCCGCCCTGCTTTGCAGCAGTGTCACCGCGTGACATGCGATACCTTCTTCCCTTCCGGTAAAACCGAGACCTTCAGTCGTGGTCGCCTTGACGCTGACCTGCGCGGTTTCAATGCCCATTGCTAGCGCAAGAGTTTCACGCATGTGCTGCACATGCGGTGCGAAGCGCGGCGCCTGCGCGACCAATGTCGTGTCGGCGTTGGTGATTTCCCAGCCCTCGGCGCGGACCAGCGCCAGCACCTGCTGTAGCAACAACAGGCTGCTGCAGTTGCGGTAGCGCGGATCAGTGTCGGGAAAATGCCGACCGATGTCGCCTAGTGCGAGCGCGCCGAGCAAGGCGTCGCACAAGGCGTGCACGAGCACATCGCCGTCGGAATGCGCGAGCAAGGGCCTTGTATGCGCGATCCGTACTCCACCAATGGTGACATGCGCACCCGGCTCCCCGTTGTCGGCGAAACGGTGCACGTCGTAACCATGGCCAATTCTGAACTGCATCAATATCGCCTAGTCTACGCCTTCCGCGGCCTGTGCTTGCAACACGGCCGCAACGAGCGCGAGATCTCCTGGGTAAGTCACCTTGATGTTGTCGGCGCGTCCGGTAACGAGCCGCACCGGCAAGCCAGCTGCCTCAACCGCTGCCGCTTCATCAGTAACGCTTCTATTGTCCGCCAAGGCTTGCTGTAAAGCACTCTGCAGTACCGAAAAACGGAACATCTGCGGCGTGGCGGCCTGCCAGATGCGGCTGCGGTCTACGGTACGCTGCACAAAGCCGCGTTCATCGCCTTCCTTCAGCGTTTCGCGTACTTGCAGCGCAAGCAAACCGCCCGCGCGCTCCTGTCGCAGTTCCTGCATCAGCTTGCGCGCATCGCTGGCCTGCACACAGGGACGCACTGCATCGTGCACCAATACCCAGTCATCAGCTGCAGCGAATGGCTCGAGAAGCGCCAGCGCATTCGATACCGACTGCATACGCTCGCTGCCGCCTTCGGCGACAAGCAGCTTGCTAACGAGCGTCAGCGGCAACTGTTGCGCAAGCGCAGACCAGTCCGCGTCGCCTGCCGCAATGGCAACCACGACATGACTGATTTCCGGCAAACCACCGAGGCGTTCGAGGGAATGTTGTAGCAAGGTCTTGCCTGCCACAGCGAGATATTGCTTGGGGACCTCGGCTTGCATCCGGCGCCCACTGCCAGCTGCCGGCACGACAAGAAAATACCGGGGCTCTGCTCCATTGGATCGAGGATTCGTCACCTATTGGCCGGTCGTGGTTTCTGATTCCACATCGGGTTCGCGCGCCTGTGCCGACGAGTCGCTTTCATCGCGGAAGACCTCGAGGTAGGGATTGTCATCCTCGAGGATTTCCGGTGAAGGCTCGGGGGTGAGCTCTGGCGGGAAGGATTCAGGCACCACTACCGTTTCCGGTCCCTGCGCAAGTTCAGGCTCGAGCTGCATTGCGGAGTTCGGATCCTTGTCGACGATCAGGTAGAAGGTTTCGCCCTGACGGATCAGGCCCAGTTCGTTGCGCGCGCGCTCCTCGATTGAATCGAGACCGTTGCGAAGGTCGCCGACTTCTTCCATCAGCGTGGAATTCCGGGCTTCGAGGCCGGCGTTCTCTGCGGCCTGTTCACCGATCCTGGTTTCCAGTCTTCCGATTTCGCCGACGCCGCCTGCTCCTGCCCACAGGCGCACCTGCAGCAGAACCAGTACCAGCAACAAGGCGGCGAGGACTATCTTCACACTAGCCCCCGCGGCTGAATTCAGCACGTCCGCGATAGGCAGCCGTGCCCTTCAGTTCTTCCTCGATGACAAGCAGGCGGTTGTACTTGGCGACCCGGTCGGAACGGCACAACGAACCCGTCTTGATCTGTCCCGCGGCAGTGCCGACAGCAAGATCTGCAATCGTTGTATCTTCGGTTTCGCCCGAACGGTGGGAAATTACTGCGGTATAACCCGCCGCGCGCGCCATCCGGATCGCCGCGAGTGTTTCCGTGAGCGTGCCGATCTGGTTGAACTTGATGAGGATCGAGTTAGCAATCGACGACTTGATGCCGCGGTCGAGAATACTGGTATTCGTTACGAACAGATCGTCACCGACAAGCTGCACTTTGGCACCCAGCTTTTTCGTCAGCACGGCCCATCCATTCCAGTCGCTTTCATGCATGCCGTCTTCGATCGACAGAATGGGATACTGAGCGACGAGACCTGCAAGATAGTCGGCAAATTCTTCGCTCGAGAACGACTTCCCTTCTCCGCCGAGTACGTATTTGCCGTCGTGATAAAACTCGGATGCCGCACAGTCGAGCGCGAGGCAGATTTCCTTGCCCGCGGTGAAACCGGCCGTGGTGATCGCTTCCATGATCGCGTCGAGTGCCGCGGCATTCGACGGCAGGTTCGGTGCGAAGCCGCCTTCATCACCGACGGCGGTATTCAGGCCCTTCTTGCTCAACACTGATTTCAGCGCATGGAATACTTCGGCGCCGTAGCGCAATGCCTCGCGGAAATCCGGCGCACCGACCGGCTGCACCATGAATTCCTGAATGTCGACGTTGTTGTCGGCATGCTCACCGCCATTGATGATGTTCATCATCGGCACGGGCATCGAGTAGGTGCCGGCAGTGCCATTGAGCTCTGCAATCCAGGCGTACAGCGGCTTGCCCGCGGCAAGCGACGCAGCACGCGCCACGGCGAGCGACACGGCGAGAATGGCGTTCGCGCCAAAGCGCGCCTTGTTCTCAGTGCCATCGAGTTCGATCATGCGTGCATCGAGCTTTTGCTGATCCGCTGCATCCATGCCGAGCAGGGCCGAGCGAATTTCACCGTTCGCGGCGCCAACGGCTTTCAATACACCCTTGCCGCCGTAACGTTTCAAATCCTTGTCGCGCAACTCCAGCGCTTCGCGCGAACCGGTCGAGGCGCCGGACGGGGCGCATGCGCTGCCCTTGCTACCGTTGGACAGAACCACATCGGCCTGCACGGTCGGATTGCCGCGGGAATCAAGTACTTCACGGGCGACGATATCTACGATCTTGCTACTCACGCCTTTACCTCATGCTTGTGACGTTCTGACTTAACTGATGCTGATGTCCGGCTGGCTCTTGACCAACTGGTCCAGCGCCTGCAATTGCGCAAGGAACGGTTCGAGTTTATCCAGGGGCAATGCGCAGGGTCCATCGCATAGCGCCTTGTCTGGATCAGGATGCGCTTCAAGGAACAGCCCCGCCAGTCCCTGCGCGATGCCAGCGCGCGCCAGGCTCACGATGTCCTGGCGCCGACCGCCGGCACTGTCAGCGCGACCACCCGGCATCTGCAGCGCATGCGTCACGTCGAACAATACCGGGTAACCAAACTGTTTCATGATCGGGAAACCCAGCATGTCGACGACCAGGTTGTTGTAGCCGAAGGATGTCCCGCGTTCGCATAACAGCAGTTTGCGATTTCCCGCTTCCTCGAACTTGCGCAGGATGTGTCCCATCTCGCGTGGCGCCAGGAACTGTGCCTTCTTGATATTGATGTGCGCACCACTCTTCGCCAGAGCGACGACGAGATCCGTCTGCCGCGACAGGAAAGCGGGTAGCTGCAGGATGTCCACGACCTCGGCCGCCGCTTGCGCCTGTTCCGGTTCGTGGATGTCTGTCAGCAAGGGGACACCGAATTCAGACTTCACTCGCGCGAGGATTCGCAGCCCTCTGTCGAGCCCAGGACCACGAAACGAGGCAACCGACGAGCGATTCGCCTTGTCGAATGAGGCCTTGAAGATATAGGGAATGCCGAGCCTGCCGCAAACCTGCTTGAACTCCCCGGCGACACGCAGCGCAAGTTCTTCGGATTCCAGCACGTTGATGCCGCCGACGAGAATCATCGGCAGCGTGTTGCCGATGGAGATGTCGCCGACCTGCAGTGCCGTTTGCTGTGTAGTTTGCATACGCCTTACGATTGTGAATGCGTTGGTGACACGTCGAAAGCTTGCAGCCGCAGGCCTGGACAGGTCCAGGCTGCGTTGCGGCAGTTGTTACTGGCCGGCTTTAGCGGGCTCGTCGACCATAGCGCTCGCAGTCGCGCCCACGGTGTCGTGCTGCTTGATGGCGGCTTTAACGAATCCGGTAAACAGCGGATGTCCACCGCGCGGCGTCGACGTGAACTCAGGATGGAACTGGCAGGACAGATACCAGGGATGGTCAGGTACTTCTACCACTTCCATCAGATTGCCATCCAGCGACCTGCCTGTAAAACGCATGCCGCCTTTTTCGAGGCGTTCAACGTAATTGTTGTTCACTTCATAACGGTGGCGGTGGCGCTCGACAATGACGTCCTTCTGGTAGCAGTCCTTCACCACGGAATTGTCGGACAGGCGGCATTGCTGGCCGCCGAGACGCATCGTGCCGCCCTTGTCCGAATTTTCGTTGCGCTGTTCTACGCTGCCGTCGGCCGCGGTCCACTCAGTGATCATCGCGATCACAGGATCCGGCGACTGGCGGTCGAACTCGGTGCTGTGCGCCAGCGGCAAACCGAGCACGTTGCGCGCAAATTCGATGACGGCGATATGCAAGCCCAGGCAGATGCCAAGGTAAGGAATCTTATGCATCCGTGCATAGTTTGCGGTCGTGATCATGCCGTTGATGCCGCGTTCACCGAAGCCGCCAGGCACGATGATGCCATCGACGCCTTCCAGCACGCCCACACCCTCGGTTTCGATCGACCCGGAATCGATGTAGCGCACTTTCACGCGCGTGCGTGTCTGAATCCCGGCATGCTTGAGCGCCTCGATCAGCGACTTGTAGGCATCAAGCAACTCCATGTACTTGCCGACCATTGCGACCGTGACTTCGCGTTCCGGCTTCTGCACTGCGTCGACGACACGTTGCCATTCATGCAGGTCGGCAGGCGGATATTGAGTCAGGCCAAAGCGCTTGAGGATCGTATCGTCGAGACCCGTGGCATGCAGCAGAAGCGGCGCGGAGTAAATCGTCGCCGTATCCTGCAGCGTGACGACCGCCGGCAGTTCAACGTTCGTGAACAGGGCAATCTTGCGACGCGATGATTCGGAAATTTCATGGTCCGAGCGGCACACGAGCACATCTGGCTGGATACCGATGGAGCGCAGATCGCGCACCGAATGCTGCGTTGGCTTGGTCTTGGTCTCGCCAGCGGTCGCGATGTACGGTACCAGCGTCAGGTGCAGGAACAGCACGCGGCTGGAACCAAGTTCTACCCGCATCTGGCGTGCCGCCTCGAGGAAAGGCTGGGATTCGATGTCGCCGACCGTACCGCCGATTTCGACGAGCGCGATATCAGCATCGCCGGCCCCTTCGTAGACGCGAGCCTTGATTTCGTCGGTAATGTGCGGAATGACCTGGATCGTGGCGCCGAGATAATCGCCGCGGCGTTCCTTCTTGATCACTTCCTCGTAGATGCGGCCCGCCGTGAAGTTGTTGCGGCGCGACATCGTCGTGTTGATGAAGCGCTCATAATGGCCAAGGTCGAGGTCAGTCTCACCCCCATCTTCGGTGACGTAGACTTCGCCGTGCTGGAAGGGGCTCATCGTACCGGGATCCACGTTGATGTAGGGATCCAGTTTGAGCATGGTGACTTTGAGGCCGCGCGCTTCAAGAATCGCCGCGAGGGATGCTGAGGTGATCCCTTTACCGAGTGAGGAAACTACGCCGCCGGTAATAAAAATAAAATGCGTCATCTACAGCCCATCAGACTTTTAAGCGATTTAAACGATCTAGGAAGGTGGCTTTTAAGCGATCTTTTAAGGGATCTTTTGACAAAACTTAAAAGGTTCTTGATGGGCGATCAGATTAACAGATGACCCTCATATCCACAATCCAAATCTGGGTGGCGCCACACGACACGACAGGTATTTTCCGGGCTGCTGGACAGCCATCCGTCGCAGATCAGCAGGTCGGCGACCGCGACGAGTTCATCACCGGCGTATAGCAAGGGGATGTAGTCCCGCAACCACGGAGGCAGGCCTGCCTCCTGCAATATCTTTTTCAGCGGCCGGGTTGGACGGCCGGCAATTTTCACCAGTTCGCCTCCGCTGCGAAAGCGTACTTGAAGCTGGGCGATTCGATCGCGCGCCAGGCCTTTGCCCGCAGAGCCCTGTAACTCGAGAGTGCCAAAAGGCTGGGGCAAGGCAAGGCCGCTCGCCGTATCCCACGGAACCGACTCCATCCCCGCAGGCAATGGCGCAAACACATGCAAGCGGTTGCGATGGCGCCGCAACTCGACTGCACTGCTCCCGCTACCCCAGGTCAGTAGGGGTTCGGCATCCGGCGCCGCTGGTAATACTTCCGTGACGAGGCGCTGCAGCACCTGGTGCGGCGGCGCCGACCAGCACTTTGCTGCGCACAGACCTTGCAACCAGAACCGCAAGAGGTTGCGCTGGCGTGCTTCACTGAGCGGCAGCAGCGTGTCGATGCAGAGCTGGTGGGGATTCACGCAAGCGGCCGCGCCCAAGTCGATGCCGGCGAGTTCATCCAGCAACTGCGCTGCCTCGCCTGACAGGCGGGACGAGCGCATTACCGTATCGGTGAGGCCAGGCCAGCGTCCTGACAGCAGAGGCAACACCGTGCCGCGTAAAAAGTTACGGTCGAAGCGCTGATCTTCATTACTGCCGTCTTCAATCCACGCCAGCTCGCGGCTGCGGGCATAATCGAGGAGTTCAGCGCGGCTGGCGCCTAGCAAGGGCCGTAGCAGCAGACCGCCACCGCAACTGCGGCTGCGCGGCATTCCGGCAAGGCCGCGCGCACCACTGCCGCGCAAGAGCCGGAAAAACACGGTTTCGACCTGGTCATTGCCGTGTTGGGCGAGCACCAGCACATCGCCCGCTTCCAGACTGGATGCAAACACGCGGTGGCGCGCGTTGCGGGCAGTTTCCTCGAGGCTCTCACCGGCGGTAGCGATCACTGGCGTCCGGACCGCACGAAAAGGAACATCGAGGCCGCGGCACAGTTCTCGACAATGTTGTTCCCATTGGTCGGCTGGCGCTTGCATGGCGTGATTGACATGCAGGGCATGCAGAGTGGCGATCAGCAGGTTCTGCTGACGCGCCGCATGAAGCAGGTGCAACAGCACCGTGGAATCGACGCCGCCGCTGAAAGCGACGACGATACGGGACGCTTGCCGCAATTCAGGACAATCCTGAACGAGGTGAAGAAGCCGGGACTCAGGCGGTCCGCGGAGAGCCATGACTCATCAGGCGGCGATAACGGCGCTCGAGCAATTCGTCGGTATCCATGCCGCTGAAACGCGCCACCTGCTCCCGCAGGTTGTCCTTCAGGCGCGCAGCCATTGTCTTCATGTCGCGATGCGCGCCGCCAAGAGGCTCGGCAATGGTCTGATCCACGATACCGAGTTCTTCCAGGCGTGACGAAGTCACACCCATGGCTTCCGCTGCCGCGGCCTTGTGGTCGGCCGACTTCCACAGGATCGTTGCGCATCCTTCCGGCGAAATGACGAAATAGGTCGAATACTGCAGCATGTTAAGGTGATCGCACACGCCGATTGCAATAGCGCCGCCGGAGTTGCCCTCCCCTGTCACCGTCGCAATGATCGGCGTGCGCAGACGCGACATGATTGCCAGGTTCGCGGCAATGGCTTCGTTGATGCCGCGTGCTTCGGAATCGACACCGGGATAGGCGCCAGGCGTATCGATCAGCGTCAGCACCGGCATCCTGTAGCGCTCCGCCATCAGCATCAGGCGGCGCGCCTTGCGATAACCCTCTGGTTTCGGCATGCCAAAGTTGCGACGCACCTTTTCGGATGTCGTACGTCCCTTCTGGTGACCGATGACCATGACCGGTGTGCCATCGAGGTACGCGACGCCGCAGATCAACGCGGCGTCGTCGGCGAACATACGGTCACCATGCAACTCGTCGAAATCGTCGAACATGAGGCGGATGTAGTCTTCGGTATAAGGCCGCTGCGGATGGCGCGCCATCAGCGAAATCTGCCACGGCGTGAGCGCCGAAAAGATCTTCTCGGTCAGCTTGAGACTCTTGTCCTGCAGCTTCGTGATTTCGTCGGAGATGTTGAGCTTGTTGTCCGAGCCGACGAGACGCAGCTCGTCAATCTTGGCTTGAAGCTCGGCGATGGGTTGTTCAAATTCGAGAAAATCGGGATTCATGGGATATTTGGAATTCTTGTGATTCTTGAGGACTCAGTAATGCAGCGCGACACTTGTCCTGCCGTAATTGTCGCGCAACTTTTGTAGTAATTCGGCATCCGGCTGTACACGCCACGCGGGACCGAACACGATGCTGCCCTGTACGCCTGAACGGCTGACATGCAATACCACTTCGCAACCGCTCGATGCCTTGCCTGCATCGGTCTTGCCCGCATCGGGCTGGTTGCCACGCGTGCCACCGGTGCCGGTCGCACCAGTCACGACGGATGCCTGCCGACGGTGCGCGGCCAGGATGGTCTCCAGCGCGGGCAGCGATTCTACCGTCAAACCCTCCTGTTGCAAGGTCAGGCTCAGCCGCCGGGCGAGCTGGCAGCGGGCCTCCTGCAAGGTCATGACGCGCCGTGAACGTATCTGTAGCTGGCCATTGCCATTGTATTCATCGACTCCGACGACCCCTTCGATGACGACCACGGTATCCTTGCGCAGCATCTCGCGACACTGCTGGTAGACCTCGCCGAAGACACTCGCTTCGATGCGGCCGCTGCGGTCGTCGAGCGTCAGCACGGCAATGGTGTCGCCGCGCTTGCTCTTGATGATGCGGACGTCGTGGATCAGTCCGGACACGAGTTGCGGTGCCTTGTCCGCTTTCAGGTTTGCGATGGTATTGCGCGTGATCTGTGCCAGCTCCGGCAGGTATTCGGCGATCGGGTGGCCGGACAGATACAGTCCGAGCGTCTCCTTCTCCTCCTGCAAGCGCCGCTGATCACCCCAGGGGCGAATGTGCCGAAACGCAGCATACACGTCCTCTTCGTGCTTCACGGGCTCGACTTCGCCAAAAAGGTCACCCACGCCACTGGCCTGGCTGCGATTATTCTGTTCCGCGGTTCGCACCGCGTCGCCGACACTAGCGAGCAACACAGCGCGATCCGCACCGAAACAATCGCAGGCGCCCGAACGTATCAGTGCTTCTATCGCGCGCTTGTTCATTGCTGCGTGATCGGTGCGCTTGCAGAAATCGAACAGGTTCACGAACGCGCTGCTTTGCGTTCTGACCGCGACGAGATTTTCGACCGGTCCCTCACCCAGGCCCTTGATCGCGCCCAGACCGTAGATGATCTGGCCGCCGGGGTTTACCGTGAACCAGAAGTGTCCTGCATTTACATCAGGCGGCAGGACTTCGAGGCCCATGCGCCGGCATTCCTCGACAAGCACGACGACCTTGTCGGTGTTCTGCATATCGGCCGATAGCACGGCGGCCATGAAATGCGCGGGGTAATGACACTTCAGCCAGGCCGTTTGATATGACACCAGCGCATATGCCGCCGAGTGCGACTTGTTGAAGCCGTAATCGGCAAACTTTTCCATGAGTGCAAAAATTGACGTCGCCGTGTTGGCATCGATACTGCGCTCCGCGGCACCCTGGAGGAAGATCGCGCTCTGCTTCTGCATTTCCTCGGGCTTTTTCTTGCCCATTGCGCGGCGCAGCATGTCGGCGCCACCGAGCGTGTAGTTCGCCAGTACCTGTGCGATCTGCATCACCTGTTCCTGGTACAGGATCACGCCATACGTATTCTGCAGCACCGGCTGCAGGTCGGAATGCGGGTAGCTGACCTGCTTGCGGCCGTGCTTGCGGTCGATGAAGTCGTCGACCATGCCGGAGCCAAGCGGCCCGGGCCGGAACAGCGCGACAAGCGCAATGATGTCTTCGAAGTTGCTTGGCTTCAGACGCTTGATCAGGTCTTTCATGCCGCGTGATTCAAGCTGGAAAATAGCCGTCGTGTCGCCCTTCTCCAGCAGGTGATACACGCGTGCATCGTCGAGCGGGATGCGCGTGATGTCGATCGGCTCCGCATTGCTACTGGCGGCGATCATCTTGATTGCCCAGTCGATGATCGTCAGCGTGCGCAAGCCGAGGAAGTCGAACTTGACAAGGCCGGCCTTCTCGACGTCATCCTTGTCGAACTGAGTGACGAGGTTGCCGCCGCTTTCATCGCAGTATAGCGGCGTAAAGTCGGTCAGCTTGCCCGGCGCGATGACAACGCCACCGGCGTGCTTGCCGACATTGCGAACGAGGCCTTCGAGTATTTCGGCCATCTCCATGATTTCGCGCGCGTCTTCGTCGGCGGCGAGGAATTCAGTGAGCTGCGGCTCCACCTCCTTGGCTTTCGCTAGCGTCATGCCGACTTCGAAGGGCACGAGCTTCGAGAGCTTGTCGGCGAGCGCATAGGACTTGCCCTGCACACGGCCGACGTCGCGAATGACCGCTTTCGCTGCCATCGAACCGAAAGTGATGATCTGCGATACCGCGTCGTGGCCGTACTTGTCGGCGACGTGTCCAATGACGCTATCGCGCCCGTCCATGCAGAAGTCAATGTCGAAGTCGGGCATCGACACGCGCTCGGGGTTCAGGAAGCGTTCGAACAGCAGGTCATACTGCAGGGGATCGAGATCGGTAATCTTCAGGGCATAGGCTACGAGCGAGCCGGCGCCCGATCCGCGTCCAGGACCCACCGGAATACCGTTGTCCTTCGCCCACTGGATGAACTCCATGACGATGAGGAAGTAACCGGCGAAGCCCATCTGGTTGATGATGCCGAGCTCGAAGTCGAGACGGTCCTGATAGGTCTTCCGGGTTTGCGGAAAATCCGCGGCGCTTGTGTCGTACAGCTTCGCGAGACGCTGCTGCAGCCCCTTCTCGCTCTCGGCACGGAAGAAGGCATCGACCGTCATGCCCTCAGGAATCGGATAATCAGGGAGTCGAGGCTTGCCGAGCACGAGCTCCAGGTTGCAGCGACGCGCGATCTCGACGGTGTTCTCCAGCGCTTCAGGCAAATCGCTGAACAGCTCCCGCATTTCCTCTGGCGTGCGTAAATATTGCTGATCCGAATAGTTGCGCGCACGACGTGGATCATCGAGCGTGCGGCGTTCGTTGATGCAGACACGCGCTTCGTGCGCCTCGAACTCATCGGGTCGCAGGAAGCGCACGTCGTTTGTTGCAACGACAGGACAACCAGTCTCGAGCGCGAGTTCCACGGCGCGCTGAACCTGCTCTGCGTCGCCGGGGCGATCGGTGCGCTGCAGCTCGAGGTAATAACTATCGGGGAATAGGCGCATCCAGAAGTCGAGCGCCGCGCGTGCTTGCGGCAAATCGTTGCCGAGCAAGGCCTGGCCAACATCGCCACGCGTGGCACCGGACAGCGCAATCAGGCCTTCCGTTTTGCCTTGCAGCCAGCTGCGCCGCAAGGTGGTATTGCCGCGGTACTGGCCTTCGCGATAAGCGCGCGAAATGAGCTCGATGAGGTTGAGATAGCCTGTCTGGTTTTTTACCAGCAGCACGAGCAGCGACAGCTGTTCGGGATTATCGTCTTCGGCGATGACGAGGTCACAGCCGCAAATCGGCTTGAGGCCCGCCGCAGCGGCGGCGGAATAGAATTTGATGAGCGCGTAGAAGTTGACATGGTCGGTCAACGCGACCGCCGGCATGCCGAGTTCGGCTACGCGCTCGGTCAGCTCTTCGATCCGGATCAGGCTGTCAACAACTGAATATTCGGAATGGAGTCGCAGATGCACGAAGCCGGGACGCGGGTGCAACATACCGGGAGAAGTCGCCATGATTCTGCTTTGGGGAGGTGAAGCGGACCCCGGCAGTTTACCGGCTGAGGGCGGCTTTTGACAGTCGTCGGGAGCCCCTGAATGCTCTGGATCAGGGCATCAGGAAACCAACAATTCCTTGACGGGTGCGAAACTCCGACGGTGGATCGGACTTGGACCGAGTGCGCGCAGCGATTCGAGGTGCACCGGCGTTGCATAGCCTTTGTGCTGCGCAAAACCGTAGCCTGGATATTTCTCATCCAGCGCGACGAGCTCGCGATCGCGTGTCACTTTTGCGAGGATCGACGCCGCGGCGATCGAGGCGATCCGATTGTCGCCACCGATGACGGCTTCGGCGCTGTAGTGCCAGCGCGGCAGTTGGTTGCCGTCGACGTAGACGAAATCCGGTTGTCGTTGCAGCGCCTGTACCGCGCGATGCATTGCCAGCAAGCTGGCCTGCAGGATGTTGATCGAGTCGATTTCTTCAACCGAGGCCCGGGCCACGGCAAAGGCCAGCGCACGCGCGCAGATGATCTCGTACAACTCTTCGCGGCGCTCTTCGCACAGCAGCTTGGAGTCGGCCAGTCCTTTGATTTTCTTTGCGCCCGGGTCGAGGATAACGGCGCCGGCGACGACATCGCCGGCGAGCGGGCCGCGGCCAACTTCATCCACCCCCGCGATCAAGCCGATGTCGAGCGCGGACATGCTGAATACGAGGCGTGCCTTCATTTGATTCGTTCCAGTCCGCGCGACCCGAGCAGGTCATCTATCGCCTGCGCCGCCTTCACGCTGGCGCCGCCGAGCAGTGTTTGATGGATGTCGCGATAGCGGTTCTTCAACCTCTGGCCCGGGCCCTCGCCGCGGCTGCGTTCCGCCGCGACAGCCTGCAGCAAGGCTTGCGTCTTCACTGCCAGGTTTTCCGCATTTACATTGCGCTGCACCAGCTCCTCGACCAGCGCTTCTCCAGCCAGCAAGTTGGGCAAGGAAAAATACGGAACCTTCAGCATGCGCGAGATGATGGCGTAGGACAGCGGTGCCATCTTGTAACAGACCAGCATCGGCTTCTTCAATAGCATGGCTTCCAGTGCGGCAGTGCCCGAGGCCAGCAGCACGGCGTCGGCAGCTGCCATCGCCACGCGGGACTGTCCATCGAGCAGATGCAGGCCACCCAGTCCCGCGGGCAACAGACTCTGCAATTGCTGCCGCCGCTCGGCGCTGGCGCAAGGCAGCAGGAAATGCATGCGCGGATTGTGTGCGGCAAGCAAGGCTGCGGTCTGCAGGAATACCGGGCCAATGCGCGCGACCTCCCCTTGCCTGCTGCCCGGCAACAGGGCCACTACCGTGTCGTCTACCGCCAGACCCAGCGCATGACGCGCCTGCAACTGGTCGGGTTCGAGTGGAATGGCGTCGGCCAGCGGATGCCCGACGAAACAGACGGGCACCTTGCGTTGCCGATAGAAATCCGCTTCGAAGGGAAACAGTGTCAACACGAGGTCGCAAGCAGTCGCAATCTTGCGGATGCGTCCCTGCCGCCAGGCCCAGACTGAAGGACTGACGTAATGCACCGTGCTAATGCCCTGCGCGCGCAGCCGGTATTCGACGCCCAGGTTGAAATCGGGTGAGTCGATGCCGATGAATACGTCGGGGCGATCACTGAGAAAGTGGCGGACGATGTCGCCGCGGATCCGCAGCAGCTCAGGAAGACGCTTCAGTGGCTCGATGAGCCCCATCACCGACAGGCACTCCATCGGCGCACGCGACACGAGACCCTGCGCCCGCATCAGTGGGCCGCCGATGCCGGAAAAACGTATGTCAGGATGCTTTTGCCGCAGAGCCTGCATCAGGCCGGCGCCCAGGATGTCGCCGGAACTCTCCCCGGCCAGGATGCCGACGTGCAGCGCGGTCATATCAAGGACACCCTGATCAATGCAGATGGGTCAACGCAGGATGCCCTTGCCGGAGGCGCGGACAGATGCAATGAGGGTCGCTACTTCAGGCGTGGCGTCGACCAGAGCCTGCATTTCAGCAAGCGCGTCATCCAGCGTGCGGCCTTCACGATAAAGAATCTTGTAGGCCTTCAGCAGCCCGCGCACCGCCTCTTTCGTGAAGCCGCGGCGTTCCAGCCCGGTAATGTTGATGCCTTTAGGTTCAGGCGGCGTGCCCTTGACGATGACGAAGGCAGGCACGTCCATATTCACGTGCGATTGCGCGCCAATGAAGCTGTGCGCGCCAATGCGCAGGAACTGGTACACACCGGCGTAGCCGCCAAGTATTGCCCAGTCTTCGACGATGACATGGCCGCTGACGGCGGCATTGTTCGAAAAGATCGTGTCGTTGCCGATGATGCAATCATGCGCCACGTGCGTGTACGGCATGAACAGGTTGCGCGAGCCGATGCGCGTGATGCCGCCGCCAACTTCGGTGCCGCGGTGAATCGTGGCGCCCTCGCGGATGACGTTATCGTCACCGATTTCCAGCCAGCTCGCTTCGCCGTGGAACTTCTTGTCCGAGGGATCTTCGCCGACGGAGGCAAACTGGAAGACACGATTGCGTTTGCCGATACGTGTGGGCCCTTTCAGCACGACATGCGAGGCGATATTGCAGTCGTCGCCGATTTCGACGCCGGACCCGATGATGGTCCAGGGGCCGATCGTGACATTGGCGCCGATTTTTGCGTCGGCCGCGATGCGCGCCGAAGGGTCGATCTGGGCGAGCGTGGACATGTTGCTGCTCACGGGGAGTTCCTGGGGAAGCCGTTTATTCCTTCCGCTCGGCGCACAGGATCGTGGCCTCGCAGGCGAGTTCGCCGCCAACGGTGGCCTTGCACTGGAACTTGTAGATGCCGCGGCGTACGGTGACGATCTCGGCTTCGAGCACCAGTTGATCGCCGGGCACGACGGGGCGCTTCAACCTTACGTCATCGGCACCGACGAAATAATAGATGTAACCGTCGCGTGGCAGTTTTTCCTGGCTCTTGAACCCGAGGACGCCCGCTGCTTGCGCCAGCGCTTCGATGATCATCACGCCCGGCATGATCGGTTTGCTGGGAAAATGACCGTTGAAGAATTCTTCATTCGTCGTCACGTTCTTGTAAGCCTTGATACGTTTGCCCAGTTCAATTTCGACAACGCGGTCGACCATCAGGAAGGGGTAACGCTGCGGCAGGTATGCCTTGATATCTTCGATGTACATCATAAAGTCGCCTGTGGCCTGACCGGTCTGCGCGCGCCCTGGGCAGGCTGCCTTCGTGCCGGATGCTTATCTTTTTCGTGTGTTGACTTTGCGCTTGCCGGCTTTCGCTGGTTTCGGCATTGACGCTTTGGTGGATCGCGCCTTCGCAACTTTTTTGGGTGCTGCTTTTTTCGTTTCTTGTTTTGCTTCTGTCTTCGGTACTTTGGTTTTAGCTTTGTTCGTCTTTCTCTTCAGCGCCGGCGTTGGTTTACGCTGCGCGGCAGGTGTGGCAGGGGAAACCGGTTCGCGGCGCCGCGTCAGGCTCTTTTCCAGCTGCTGGATCCGTTTCGAGAACTCGCTCAAGCGCGCAAAATTCGCGACATTCCTGAGCCAGCTGACATTCCTGGCCAGACCGGTGCCGGAGGAATAACGCCCCGGTTCAGTGATGGATTCGCTGACCAGCGACATCGCAGTCACGGTTACCTTGTCACAAATGGTCACACCGTTGATGACACCGACAGCGCCGGCAATGATACAGTTTTTTCCAATGACGGAGCTACCGGCGATTGCGCTGCAACCGCAAATGATCGTGTTTGCGCCTATGCGCACGTTATGTGCGATCTGGACCTGGTTATCGATCTTGACGCCGGCCTCAATCACCGTGTCGTCGAGCGCGCCGCGATCGATCGTAGTGCCCGCTCCGATCTCGACATCGTCGCCGATCTCGACACCACCGAGTTGCGCGATCTTGTGATAGGTGCCCTCGTCCGGCGCAAAGCCGAAACCGTCGGCTCCGAGCACGACCGCCGAGTGAACAATGACCCGGTTCCCAAGTCTGACGCCGTCATACAGCGTCACGTTTGCCAGCAACTGGACATCCGCGCCGATGACACAGGATTGCCCGATTACCGTGTTGGCGCCGATCCGCGCACGTGCGCCCACGATCGCGCCGGGCCCGATGACGACATGCGGCCCAATGCTCGCATCAGACGCTATTTGCGCGGAAGGATCGATGACCGCAGATGGATGCCAGCCAGCGACAACGGCAGGTACTGGTGCGAATACTTGCGACAGCCGCGCGTAGGCGGCATAGGGATTCGCGGCAAGGAGCGTGGGCACAGGACAGGCGGCCGCATCCTCCGGACGCAGGATCACCGCCGCCGCCCCGGTGCGCCGCAGCGCCGGGAGAAAGCGCTTGTTGGTGTAGAAACTGATGTGAGCCGGCCCAGCCTTTTCGAGCGTGGCAAGACCGGTGACGGGAACGTCGGCAGCGCCGTGCAGTTGCAGACCCAGCAGCTGCGCCAGCGCATGCAGGTTATGGGCCGGAACGGCGCTCACACCGAGTGGCGATCAGGGCTGCGAATTGAGCTTTTCGGTGACGCGCGCCGTGATGTCGTGCGCGGTGTTGTAGTGCAGTGCAGCTTCGGCACGGATCACGAGATCGTACTGGCCTTCCTCGATGACGGCCTGGATCGCCTGGATCAGGGACTGCGCATGAGTCTGCTGGAACTCCTCGCGACGCTGATCGAGCAAAGTCTGGATGCGCTCCATCAGGAACTGGTACTGAACGCCGATTTCCTGGATTTCCTCGTTCTTCTTGCGCTTCTCCTCTTCACTGAGGACGGAAGCATCCTTCTCCAGCTCCGCCTGCAGGGCCTGCGCCTGGTCCGCAAGCGCGCGGATCTTGGTTTCATCTTCGCCGGTTTCCGCTTTCAGCTGGTCATTGACGACCTTCGCACGCTCGGAGTTAAACAATGCGCCTGCCATGTCCAGCACGGCAATCTTCATCGGTGCCGCATCCGCCGCCAGCACGGACCCGGTGGCCATGGAGAAGAGCAACAGCGTGCAAGCCGCTTTGAGCGCAGCGCGTTTGGTCGACGACAGAATATGCATGGTGGTTTTCACGAGTGACTCCGTAAGTATCGGGTGGGATTCCGCGCGGACTGCGCAGGATATGTAGTGTCAGGCAACCTGGGACCGCGGTTATAAGATTGTATTAGAAGGTATTACCCAGGTTGAATTGGAACATTTCAGTTTCATCTATGTTACTGGTATTGAAGGGTTTGGCAAGGCTGAAGGACATGACGCCCATAACCCCGGACTGCCAGCTTACCGACAATCCTGCCGAATAGCGCAGTTCGCCCACATCAAAACCACGGCAGTTGTTCGCCGCCTGTTCCTCGTTGCAATAACTGGAGAACACGTTGCCGACGTCGACGAACACGGATGAACGCACGCGGCTGCGATCTTCGATGAACGGGATCGGGAACAGCAGTTCGAGCGTACCAATGGTCTGGATGTTGCCACCGAAGGGTGAGGGAATCGCGCTCGGGTCATACAGGTTGGTGCGTCCGAGCTCCTGTGCGTAGACGGGCAAGCCCGTCGGGTCCAGCAGCGGCTGGCCAGTCTCGGGGTTTACCGCCTGCTTCAGCAGATAAGCCAGCGGAGCGTCAGGATCCAGGATCGGGTTACCGCTGAAATCGAGCGCGATGTTGCCATCGCCGTCCTTCAGGTAGGCCGAGCTGATCACCGCGTAATCCTGAGGGAAGGTGCTTCGGGGACCGAGCGTGTTGCGCTCGAAGCCGCGGACTGTGCCCTGTCCGCCAGCATAGAAATTCTGGAAGAATGGCAATTGCTCAGTGCTGCCGTAACCGTTGCCGTAGCCGAGATCGGCGCGCGCGTGGACGATCCAGTCGCCGACGATCGGGAAAAATTTCTCGTTGTAGTAACGCAGGCGGTAGTACGACAGGTCACTGCCCGGTACGGTGAATTCAAGCGACAGGCTTTGTGCGCCGCCAGCGGTCGGGAACAGCCCGAGGTTCAGGGTCGAATCCGTCCACGAGATCGCGAGCGTCAGATTGTTGAACTCGTCTCCATCGCGATCGAGGAAGCCCTGGCGCTGGTTGAATGCAGTAGGCGGAAGGCCGGATATAGGCGCCAGCACCGGATCGGAGATCGGGTAAATGACGCCGGTATCCGGATCGTAAAACGAACGCTCACGCCCGGGCGCCGCGACATAGTAATCGACTCCCGGAATCAAGGCCGGGCTCGCCTTGATTTCCTGAACCGGTCCAAAGCCTTCGTCGATCTGCGTGTTGCTGAGGCCAAAGTTGAACGACAGCCCCTGCGTCTCGCTGAGGCGATAGCCGTAAGTCGTGTTGAAACTCAGCTGGTCAGTGCTGAAGCTTGCCAGGTTCAGCTCCGCGAAGTCCGAACTCGAATAGCTGACGCCATAGCCGCGGCTGACGCCATCGATCGTGTAGTAAGGATCAAAATAGTTGAAGTTGTAATTCGTGCTGAAGGAGCTGGTCTCTGCGCCGATGCCGATGGTCTTGCCGGTACCGAGGAAGTTGGCCTGCTGCACGGCCGCCTGCAACACCAGGCCCTGTACCTGGCCGTAGCCGATACTGCCGGTGATCTGTCCTGACAACTGCTCGGCAACAGTGAAATCAACGTCGATCTGGTCGGAGGTGCCAGGCACCTGATTGGTTTCGAATTCAACTTCCGAGAAATACCCGAGCCGCTCCATGCGGACCTTGGATTGTTCGAGCGCCGTGTTCGAGGCCGG
>JBEGWB010000024.1:0-4034 GCA_041178065.1 Pseudomonadota bacterium
AGGGCGCCAGCCTTATCCTTCGCGGATAATTGCGGCTCTACGCCATCCAGCGGCCACGGAATATCCAGCGCAGGATCATTCCATAGAAGGCAACGCTCGTACTCCGGGCTATAGTAGTCCGTCGTCTTGTAGAGAAACTCAGCGGTCATCGACCTTACGCAGAAACCGTGGGCGAAACCAGGCGGAATCCACGCAATACGTTTGTTCTCAGCCGACAGCATGAAGCCCACCCACTGGCCAAAGGTCGGGGATGAGCGCCGCATATCCACGGCTACGTCATATACCTCGCCAGCGGTGACACGGACGAGTTTCCCCTGTGGCTGCTTGATCTGGTAGTGCAGACCGCGCAGCACCCCGCGCTGCGACATGCTGTGGTTGTCCTGCACGAAGCTGGCGTCGATGCCGAGACCGGCGAGCGTGCGCGCATTCCAGCTTTCGTAAAAAAAACCGCGGTTATCTCCGAACAATTTTGGCTCGAGGAGGACGACGTCGGGAATTGCCGTCTCTACGCGGTTCATGAGTACACTTCCTTGCGCAGCAGGTCCTTTAGGTACTGGCCATAGCCGTTCTTCGCCATTGGCGAGGCCAGCTTCAATAGTTGCGCATCATCGATCCATTGCTTCCGCCACGCGACCTCTTCAGGACACGCGACTTTCAGGCCCTGCCGATGTTCTATGGTCTGGATGAACTGGCTGGCCTCCAGCAGCGAGTCATGCGTACCGGTGTCTAGCCAGGCCATGCCACGCCCCATGATTTCCACGCTCAACTGGCCTTTCTCAAGATAGATGCGGTTGACATCGGTAATCTCGAGCTCGCCGCGTGGCGATGGTTTGAGATTGCGGGCAATATCGCAGACCTGGTTGTCATAGAAATAGAGGCCGGTGACCGCATAACGTGATTTCGGCTGTTTGGGCTTCTCTTCGATACTTACCGCATTGCCTGCATCATCGAAGGAGACGACTCCGTAACGTTCAGGATCGCGTACCGCATAGGCGAATACAGTCGCACCATGCTTCTTGCCGGCGCCCACTTTCGAAGCCTTTTCGAGTTGTACGCCGAAATCGTGCCCGTGAAAGAGGTTGTCGCCCAACACGAGCGCGCTCGGCGAATTGCCGACAAATCCGCTACCAATGATGAAGGCCTGAGCGAGACCATCGGGGCTTGGTTGCACAGCATAGGAAATGTTAATACCCCATTGCGTGCCGTCCGCGAGTAGCATCTCGTAGCGCGCAATGTCCTGCGGCGTCGAGATCAGCAGGATGTCGCGTATGCCGGCGAGCATCAGCGTCGACAGCGGGTAATAAATCATCGGCTTGTCATACACTGGCAACAGCTGTTTCGAAACAACGGTCGTCACCGGATGCAGGCGCGTACCGGAGCCGCCGGCGAGGATTATGCCTTTACGAGTAGTCATGCTGAGTCCTTATCTATGCCTTGGATCGAGCGTCGTGCTGCTCAGGTGAGCAATTCTCTCAATGTGCGCCTTACGTGCAACTGCCAGTGCGGCAATGGCAGGCCGAAGGCTTGTTGCAGCCTGGTGCAATCAAGCCGGGAGTTCTTTGGTCGCGGCGCCGGCACGGTATATTGTTCAGTCGGTATCGCTTCGATTTTTTCCGGCGCGAGCTTGAACCCGGCTTTCAGCTTTAACGCTTCCTCGACGATGAAGGTCGCGTAGCCATGCCAGGAGGTTGCGCCTGCTGCGGTGCAGTGAAAAAGGTCCGCGCGGGTGCTTTCCTTGCGAAGATGCGGCAGTAGCTGCGCCGTCACATCCGCAAGCAATTCTGCTGAGGTGGGCGCGCCGACCTGGTCGCTGACAACCCGCAGGCTTTCACGCTCACTGGCAAGCCGCAGGATAGTCCTCAGGAAATTTGCGCCGCGCGCACCATAAACCCAGCTCGTGCGCAGGATGATTGCACGGGCACCGGATGCAAGTACGGCTTCGTCGCCGGCCAGCTTGCTGCGCGCGTATACCGATTGGGGATTGGTCGCATCCGTTTCAAGGTAGGGGCCCTGCTTGTTGCCGTCGTAGGTGTAATCCGACGAATAGTGCACCATGGCGATGCCGGCGGCGCGCGCTTCCTCTGCCATTATTGCAGGCGCCGCGGCGTTGATCGCAAACGCGAGCTCCGCTTCCGTTTCCGCCCTGTCGACGGCCGTATAGGCAGCAGCGTTGACGATAAACTCCGGCCGTACATTGCGAATGGCCGCGCGCAAGGCACCTGCATCCGCCAGGCTGACCTCCGCGCGCGTCAACGGCACTACGCTGCCATGCAAGCTGAGGCTGCGCTGCAATTCCCAGCCCACCTGCCCCTCGGCGCCGAACAGTAATATGCCGGGCATTACTGGCGACCCCTGTAGTTGGTGTCGACCCATTTGCGGTAAGTCCCGCTCGTGACGCCATCCACCCAGGCCTGGTTCTCGAGATACCACTGCACCGTCTTGCGGATGCCAGTTTCGAAGGTTTCGGCAGGCTTCCAGCCCAGCTCCCTCTCGCACTTGCGCGCATCGACGGCATAACGACGATCATGGCCCGGACGATCCTGCACGTAAGTGAGAAGACGCTCATGCCGGCCGCCGGAGGGACGCAGTTCATCAAGTAGCGCACAGATCGTTTTGACGATCTCGATGTTCGGCTTCTCGTTCCAGCCGCCGATATTGTAGGTCTCGCCAGGCCTGCCGGCTTCCAGCACGCGGCGAATCGCAGTGCAATGATCTCCCACGTACAGCCAGTCGCGCACGTTCAGGCCGTCGCCGTATATCGGCAGTTGCTTGCCCTGCAGGGCATTGTGGATCATCAGCGGGATCAGTTTCTCGGGAAACTGGTAAGGTCCGTAGTTATTCGAGCAGTTGGTCGTCACGACCGGAAGGCCATAAGTGTGGTGCCACGCGCGCACCAGATGATCGGATGCAGCCTTGCTCGCGGAATAGGGACTGTTGGGTTCGAAGGCTTTCGTCTCGGCAAATGCCGGATCGTTAGCACCCAGGGAACCATACACTTCGTCAGTCGACACATGCAGAAAGCGAAATGCGTTCTTTTCGTCGTCGGGTAGTCCATTCCAGTAACCGCGCACGGACTCGAGCAGCCTGAAGGTGCCGACGATGTTTGTCTGGATGAAATCCTCGGGCCCATGAATCGAGCGATCAACGTGCGATTCCGCCGCAAAATTGATCACGGCGCGTGGCCGATGCGTTGCCAGCAGACGATCAATGAGCACCGACGCGCCAATATCGCCCTTGATGAAGGTGTGATGCCGGTTGTCCTTCAAGGCTGCGAGGTTTTCCATGTTGCCTGCATACGTCAGCTTGTCGAGGTTCAACACGGGTTCACCGCCTGCGGCAAACCAGTCGAGGACGAAATTCGCGCCGATGAAGCCGGCGCCGCCTGTTACAAGTATCACGTCCAGCTCCTGTCTTTTGTTGCCGTGAGAATGGTCATAGTTCCAGCAGGTCGCGCGGCGCGCTTACGCGCTGCGCAGACTCCGATACCGCCTGCTCGCCCATGCCGTAGCCCCAGCCGACCGCAGCAAACGCCAGCCCGGCGTGCGCCGCCGCTTTTTCGTCGTGCACGGTATCGCCGACATACACGCAATCACGCTTGTCGAGTTTGTGCTCAGCCAGTTGCTCCACCAGCATCTCGCCCTTGCTCGGATAGGGCGGCGTACGACTGTCTACGCAATAGACCGAGTCGAACCAGGGCGCCCAACCGAAGTGCGCAACCAGCAGCAGTGTCGGACGTTCGCGTTTATTGGTCGCCAGGTGGAGGCGTATGCCGGCTGTAACGAGGTGCTGCAGGACAGTTGCGACATGCGGATAAGCCTGCGTCGCGTAGATCCCATCCAGGTCGTAGCGACTGCGAAAATCGGCAGCCATCTTCTCGAGCAAGCCCTTGTCAGTAAGGCCGGTGACGAGCTGCAGGGTCGCGTGCAGCGGCGGACCTATGATGTCGCGGCTCAGCGGCCGCAGCGGCTCTATCGCGTGCGCGCGCAGCACGGTGCCCAGCGTTTCCAGGATGGCGGGACAGGAATCGATGAGCG
>JBEGWB010000025.1:0-19466 GCA_041178065.1 Pseudomonadota bacterium
CAGAGTGTTCGCATCTTTGCAGCCCAACTAGCCCAACGCTTCCCCGGTGTGGGCGCATGACCGCGGAATCCACACTGATGTACTGGAAGGCGCGAGTCGGTGCTGCCTGCGGGGGGGATCAAGCGAATGCCGCCCCCATTCGTGCGAGCCGGGTGAAGTGCGCAGCACTTCATGCCAGCGCAGCTGGCCGCCGCTCGCTGGTTGTGGCGTTCCACATCCAGCGACGCGGCGCCCCGGCGGCGTCAGCCCACTACTGCGCAGCGGCAGTAGCGTCCCCCCGCAGGCAGCACCGGCTCGAGACTTGAGCACCAGGCATCAAAACAAAGCGAGCCCCGCGGACCGTCGAAGAACCAAAAAAAATACCGGGGTCCAGCTTTAACCGAAGCCCCCTCGTACGGGGATACTACTTACTGCCCAAAGCGATAGCGCACACCGAGCCATGCCGTGCGCGGTGCGCCCGGCGCGAAGAACGTCGAATGCTGCAGCGGACGCTCGCCGTCGGCATTCGCGGGAAAAGGACGCGCCTGGAACTTGCCTGCCGCCGTGAAGCCCGTGGCGCCAAGTTGCGCGGCGCTGTTGTACGCGCGATCGAATACGTTGTTGACCTGCGCAAATACCTCGATTTGTTGCATGGCCTGCCAGTCGGCGCCAAGGTTGAACACGGCGTAGCTGTCGGTGCCGCCAGGCCCGAGGTAATAGATGCCGTCGGGCTCGTGCGCGTTGTTTTCGTTGCCGCGCGCGTATGCGCTGTCGACCCAGATCAGGTCGGCATTGAGCGCAACCTTGTCGACGACAGGAATCTGCGCGAACAGTTTCAGCATCTGGCGCGGGATCAGCGGCAAGCGGTCACCGGCATTGATGTCGATTTCTCCTTCGACGCCGGGAAAACCTTCTTCCGCTTCTGCGTTGCTGCTGTTGGATGCGCCGTTGACGACTTCGGCGCTGCGATAGGTCGCGTCGATGAAGGTGTAGTTCGCGCCCAGTGTCATGCCGCGCCACTCCGTCGACACCCCGGCCTCGATGCCCTGGCGGCGCGTTCTGCCGAAGTTGCGGAAGTAGCCGAAACCCGCGGTGTCGTCGGCGACAAACAGAATGTCGTCCTTGCTGTCGGTGCGGTACGCGCCGAGGTTCCACGTAATCGAGCCCGCGCTACGCACACCGAGTTCAGCGGTCGTCGCAACAACCTGTTTCAGCGGCGGATCTCCAGCCATCGCGTTCGGCAACTTGCAGGGACTCGCCGGATCGGCGCAGCCCAGCTCGATTGCCGAGGGTGCGCGGCTGCCCTGGTTGAGGCCAGCGTAAGCGGTCATCGCCGTATTAAGCTGGCGTGTCAGGCCCAGGGCCGTGTTGAGGCGCTTGAACTGGTGATCGCCATCGAGCGAGCCAGTACCTCCGCCGGGCGTGATCGCGTCGCGGTTCTCCACGTCGCTGCGATTGTAGCGGCCGGACAGCGTGAGATACGTTGCGGCGTCGAGCGCGAGCGTGTCGGCGACGAAGGCACTCCAGGTGCGGGTTTGCGCATTCAGCTCGACGCGTGCATCGAAGGGTTCGCCGTCGACTGCTCCGGCGCGCTTGCCATCGGCGACTGCGCCGGTTGGCGTGATGCTGCGATCGGGATTCAGATACCCGAGCTCGGTGGTCTGGATGAAGTCGACCTCGCTCTGGTCCAGCGCCATGCCGATCACGAGCACGTTGTCTCTGCCCGCGAGCTCGCGCTCGGACGAAGCCTGCAGGTTGAAGCCGTAGTGGTCCTGTTCTGAGCTGGTCTGGTTGACGAGGCCGTTGCACTTTTCGCCGGGTTCGTCGTTGAGCAGCGTCTGTGCGATGCAACGCCATTTTGGAAAAGGTGTGTTCGCCACGCTTTCGCCGCTAGCGGGGAACCCGCTGTAGCCGGCCGCGGTCAGCGCGTTGCGCTCGGCAACACTCGGCTGGTACAGCGCCTGATCCAGCGCATCGTCGTTGAGGTCGCCATTGAAGGTGCCGGTGTCAATCTTGCGCAGCCACACGTTGCCGGCCAGCGACCAGGCCGCGCCCAGCACGCGTGTCGCGCTGAGGTTCAGCAAAGAGCCGCGATTGCCCGTGATGTCGGGCTTCGTGTACACACTGCTGCGATCTGCGGCGAGCATGCCTTGCTCCTGCAGGCCATTGCCATACAGGTCGTTGTCGGCAAGTGCCGCCATCAAGGTAAGCGAGCCTGCGTCACTGACGAAGCCGAACTTCGCAAGCGCCTGCCGGACGTCAGTCGGCGAGTCGACGCGCCAGCCGTCTTCGCTGAAGCGATTGCCAGTGACATACCAGTGAATGCCGTCGGCGTTGCCACCGTGTTCGAACTCCAGCGCCTGCCTTCCGAATTCGCCCCCTATCGCCTGCAGCGAGGTCCCGGGGTTGGTGATGCCTTCCTTCGTGCGCACACTGAGCGCGCCGCCGAGCGTGTTGAGGCCAAACAGGGGATTGGAGCCCGGCATCAGCGTAATCGTATCGATCGCCGTGCGCGGAATCAGGTCCCAGCTGACGACATCGCCGAAGGGCTGGTTCAAACGCACGCCATCCATGTAGACAGACAATCCTTGCGCGGTGCCGAGCAGGGGCGATGCCGTGAAGCCGCGGAAATTTATGTCGGGCTGGAAGGGATTGTTCTGCACCTCGTTGATGTGCACGCTGCCGAGGCGGCGATTGAGAAACGCGGCCAGGTCCAGCGCATGGCTCTTGCCAAGGTCCTCGCTGCTGGCCGTCTGCACATTGGCGGCGATGCGCTGTCGGTTCAGGCCCTGGCCCTGAACCGGCGTGACGATGATGACTTCAATCTCCGGCGCCTGGGCGATGGCGGCTTCGCTGCGCAGCGTGAGCGCCGTAGCGCCAAGCGCAAGCAGCACGCAGTACGGGAGGCGACTCTTCACGAAAGTGTTTGCAGCGGACACGCGATACTCCAGGCACAACAGGACCGCGCGTATGCTAATTGCCTGCACTGGCGAACAACAGGGAAGGACTCATGGCCTCACGGGAAAAAATCCCGGCACCGACGTGGGCCCGCCCCTTGGTGGGACTTGCGGCCAAGCGGCATCAGGATGCGCGGGTACCGTGGCTGCCCGCTTCCGCCGTGGCATGCCAGGCCATGATCGCCCGCGGCAGATCCGACAGGGACAGTATCTGGTCGGCGGCATTGCGCTTGATCGCTTCCTTCGGCATGCCGAAGACCACGCATGAGGCTTCGTCCTGGGCAATGGTACGGGAGCCAAGATTGCGCATTTCCAGCAGGCCATTCGCGCCATCGTCGCCCATGCCCGTCATGATGACGCCGAGCGCATTCCTGCCAGCGGTGCGCGCAACGGAGCGGAACAGCACGTCGACGGAGGGCATGTGTCGATTCACAAGTGGCCCCGCCACTACTTCCACATAGTACTGCGCCCCGCTTCGCCTCAGTTGCATGTGCTTGCCGCCGGGCGCAATCAGCGCGCGCCCAGGCATCACGCGCATGTTGCTCTCCGCCTCAAGCACCTCGATTTCGCACAGATCGTTGAGCCGCTTTGCAAATGCTGCGGTGAATTTTTCCGGCATGTGCTGCACGATTACGATCCCCGGACATACGCGCGGCAATGCGGTCAGCACCAGCTCCAGTGCCTGCGTACCGCCAGTCGAGGTGCCGAGCGCCACGAGTCGTTCGGTCGTCTGCGCCATTGCGCTGGTGCTGACAGGGGCAAGCACAGCAGCGGGCTGTGTGTCTGGCATCTTGCGCATGCGCGGCGCGCTCGTCAGGTTGCCGACTTTCGCCTGCGCCGCAACCTTCACCGCTGCCGCGATATCGTCGAAGGAATCCTCGAGAAACTTTTTCAATCCGGCCTTCGGCTTGGCGACGACGCAGACGGCGCCCGCGGCAAGCGCCTGCAAGCTGGTCTCTGCTCCCTGTATCGTGAGCGTGGAACAGATCACCACCGGCGTGGGACGCTCATTCATGATCTTTTTCAGGAAGGTGATGCCGTCCATGCGCGGCATCTCCACATCAAGCACGATAACGTCGGGCCACTTGCGCTGCATTTTTTCCAGCGCGTACAGCGGGTCGGACGCGACATCCTGCACGTGAATCAGCGGGTCTTTCGCGAGGTTGACACTGAGAACCTGGCGCACGACCGCGGAGTCGTCGACGATAAGCACATTAATCCTGTTCATGTTAAGTACCTGACGTGAGAGTGGCGAAGGTCGCCATCGGCGTGGTTTTAACGGAGACACTGCCGGTGGCCACATCGAAGTCGACATGGCGATAGGCGGTCCCACCCAGATCCGCGTCGCGCACGACGAAACCGTGTTTCGCGGCCTCCGCATGGGCTGCTACGCGGTTGCGACAGGACACGCTGATGCAACCGGGGCACAGCATGACGCCATCGACTTGATTACTATCGGCACAGGTGGTCTTCAGCATCCTGAACATATTGGCGGCGCCGTAGAGCCTGACTTCGTAGTCTTCGGGACGCGTACGGCGCGCGCGGACTTCCTTCATCAGGCTGCGCATGAATTCGTCGGCGTAGCGCGCATCCGGCTGCATGCTGCACAGCCGCCACGGCAGCACGAAATGACACATGCAGCCGATACGTCTCAGCGGATGCCAGAACACCATTGCTACGCAGGAACCCAGCAGGGTCTGTATGCGCGCATGGCCTTCAGCAAACAGGTAGTCACCCGGCAACAGCACGGTGACCGGTGCAGCAGACATGCACAGCCTCCTATGGTTTACGGTAAATGGATGGCGCGATCATCTTCAGCTCGCTGCTGATCCCGTTCAGTGTTTCGCTGTGCCCGACCACCAGATAGCCGCCGGGCTTGACCAGCTTTTGCAGGCGGCCGATGACCTGGCGCTTGGTGTCGCTGTTGAAGTAGATCATCACGTTGCGCAGCACGATCACGTCGAACTGGCCGATGCGCGGCGCGTCGGTGTTCAGGTTGCCGTGGAAGAACTGGACCCGGTCGCGCAGGCTGCGCTCCACGAGAAAGGTTCCGGCCATCGAACCGACGCCATTGAGGCAGTACCGGTTCAGGTAGTCGTCTGGAATATTGTCGGCCTGCGCGAGCGGATACTGTCCCTTGTGCGCCTTCTCCAGCATCTGTGTACTGATGTCCGATGCCATGATTTCCCAGGGCCGCGTGCCGAGCACACTGTCGAGCACCATCGCGATACTGTAAGGCTCCTGTCCCGAGGAACAGGCTGCGCTCCAAACCCGGTAATTGTCTGCAGCACGGGCTTTCGAGGCTTCAGCCTGGCTTTTCAAAAACTGAAAGTGGTTCGGCTCGCGGAAGAAATAGGTTTCGTTCGTCGTCAGCAGGTCGACAGCGGTCTGCACTTCGTGACGGTGGTCGGGCCTGTCGAGCAGGCTCAGGTATTCGCCAAAACTCGACAGCTGGTATTCGCGCAGGCGCTTGCCAAGCCTGCCGACTACCAGCGATTTTTTCGATGACGCCAGGCTGATCCCCGTGATGTCGAACAGCATGCTCTGGAACCGCGCGAACTCGCGATCGCTAAGCTCCGAAGAGTCTGTTGCCGGTTGGTGATTCATGCCGTGAATTCCTCGAGATCAGGATTGTTACTGGACTGCAACGGAGGACTCTTCAGCCCACTGCACCATGGACGACAGCTCCTGCAGCGAGAGCACTTTCTCGAGGTTCAGGATCACGACGAACTTGTCGTGGATCTTGCCCATCCCCGCGATGAAGTCCGTACGCATCCTCGCGCCGAACTGTGGAGCACGCTCGATCTGCGTAGCAGGAATCGACAGCACTTCCGACACCGCATCGACAACGACGCCGAGGACCTCGTTGTGTCCATCCCCTCCGGCAACTATCTCGACGATCACGATGCAGGTGCGCCTGCCGACCGCGGTGCTTTCGCGGCCAAGCCGCGCCTGCAAATCGATGACCGGCACTACCTGCCCGCGCAGGTTGATCACCCCGCGAACGAACGTGGGCATCATCGGTACAGCGGTCAGTTGCCCATATTCGATGATCTCCTTGATATTCAGTATCGTCACCGCGAACATCTCGCGCGCTAGCAGAAAGGTCAGGTACTGGCCCTCCTCTTCCCGAACAGGGATCTTTGCGGCCTGTTGCACCACCTTGACGAGTTCATTCATGAGAGAACCTCTTTGAAACGAACGAACTCGCCTTCACCGGCGGAAACCTGTGGAGTCCTGGCGGTGGCTCTTGTGCGCGTGGCCACGGCCGCGGTGGGACGATGCGCGACGCTGGCACCGTTGTTGCCCTTGAGGCGGAAGAATGACACCAGCTGCTGCAGTTGCTCAGCCTGGCTACTCATCTCCTCGGCGGTGGCCGCCAGCTCTTCCGAAGCCGAGGCATTTTGCTGCGTGATCTTCGTCATCTGCGTCATCGCGCCGTTGACCTGCGCCAGGCCGGTCGACTGTTCGTTAGACGCTGCCGCAATCTCCTGCACCAGGTCGGAGGTCTTGTTGATCGCTGGCAGCATCTGGTCCAGCAGCGCACCGGCGCGCTCGGCGAGCTCCACACTGCTGCTGGCCACTTCGCCGATTTCCTGCGCCGCCACCTGGCTGCGCTCAGCGAGCTTGCGCACTTCGGCCGCGACCACCGCGAAGCCTTTCCCATGATCGCCGGCGCGCGCTGCCTCGATGGCGGCGTTCAGCGCCAGCAGGTTGGTCTGGTACGCAATGTCGTCGATGATGCTGATCTTGGCCGCGATCTGTTTCATTGCCTGTACGGTGTTCTTCACCGCGACGCCACCCTCGTTGGCCTGCGTCGAGGCCTGGCCGGACATGCTGTCGGTGACTTTCGCATTGTCAGCGTTCTGGTTTACCGACGCCGACATCTGTTCAACCGCGGCGCTGGTTTCTTCGACGCTCGAGGCCTGCTGGGTGGTCGCCTGGCTGACGGTTTGCGCGGTGCTCGACACCTGTTCGGACGCGGCAGAAATATTGTCGGTCGCGCTGCGCACTTCGCCGATGATGCGCGACAGCGTGTCTACCATCTGCTTGAAGGCGAACAGCATGCTGCTGTTGTCGCCACTGGCCAGCTTGAAATCCACGGTCATGTCGCCTTCTGCGACCTTCGCCACTATGTCGCTGACGTAATTGGGCTCGCCGCCCAGCTGCCGCAGGGTGGTACGTATGATGAACGTGCCGATGAGCACAAGAATGACCAGCGAGCCCAGGCTGATACCGATCAGCATCCCACTGACGTTGCGCGTGGTGACGTCTCCCGCGACGACGGACTCCTCGGCCAGCGACATCGCCAGCTCGATCAGTCCGTCGAGCATCGCATCACTCGATTCGAACATGGGCAGCAGCGTGCTCATCTGCTCATAGAATTGTACGAACAGCGCATCTTGCTCTTCAGAACTTGTGTTACTGCTTAACTGGTCAATAGTTTCTCGCACGCGGTCGAAGCCGGCACGGTACTGGTCATATTCCGCGACATAATCGGCCCACATCCCTTTCTCTTCGGGTGCCTGCTCGAGCGGCAGGTAGATTTCCCAACCCTGCTTATGGCGCTCCCATTTAGCATCGATCTGCAATAGCACTGCGTCGAAATTCTCCTGGCTATCGTAGTTCCTTTCAAAGAAAGCAACGCGCCGCGCCGCCGATTGCGCCGCCGTACGGCTATTCTTCATGATCTCGAGACCCAGGATCGTAGGAAGTGAATTCTCACCGATCGTACGCATCCGATCGCCAATACTCATGATGCCAACGATTCCCGCTGTGCTGGCCATCAGAAGCGCCACCAGCGCTACCGCGATCAGCACCATTAACTTTGCTCTTACCGTTATGTTTTTCATGGTCGTTTCGATCCTCTCGTGTGGAATTGTGGAACTATCAATGCAGGGTTACGTTCCGCGGATTTGCAAACACGGCGCGCCCGTCCCGGTGAATCGCGTGTTGTATCAAGGCCTGCGCGTCCAGGATCAGCGCGACTTCGCCGCTACCCAGGATTGTGGAACCGCTGATGCCGGCCAGCCGGTCAAACAGCGATCCGAGCGGTTTTATGACGGTCTGGAACTCACCGAGCAGTTCGTCGACGACCAGCCCGGCCTTGTTATTGCCGTATTTGAGGACAACGATGTTTTCCCGCTTCGCATTCGCCGCCTGCTGCTGGAAGTGCTGGCCGAGGCGTATGAAGGGCAATACTTCCCCCCGCAGGTTGATGTAGTTGCGGCCGTCGTGACTGAGCTGATCGTTGACGTTCAGCTCCATGCATTCTTCAACGATATCCAGCGGTACGACATAGGACGCGGTTCCGACCCGCATCATGAAGCCGTCGATGATCGCCATCGTCAGCGGCAGCCGGATGCGCATCGTGGTGCCACGCATGGCCTCGCTGTGGATTTCGATGCTCCCGCGCAGTGCTTCGATGTTGCGACGTACGACATCCATTCCCACGCCACGCCCCGAGATGTTGCTGACTTGCGCCGCCGTGCTGAAACCCGCCTCGAAGATCAGCTGGAACAGTTCGTGCTCTGGCGGCTCCTCGTTGGGTGCCACCAGGCCCTGGCTGCGGGCCTTTGCCAGGATGCGGGCACGATCGAGTCCGCCACCGTCGTCGGACACTTCGATGACGATGCTGCCCGACTCGTGAAAGGCATTGAGGTGGACCCTGCCAGTTTCTGGCTTGCCGCGTTGCGCGCGGAGTTCAGGTGCCTCGATTCCATGGTCGATCGAATTGCGCACGAGGTGCATCAAGGGGTCGCTGATCTTCTCGACCACGGTCTTGTCCAGTTCCGTATCGGCGCTGCTGATGACGAGCTCGATTTCCTTGCCGAGTTCGCGCGATACATCGCGCACGACACGCTGGAAGCGATTGAAGGTTTCGCCGATCTGCACCATGCGCAGGTTCAGCGCGCCTTCGCGCACTTCTTCCACGAGGCGCGTCAGCGTGTGCGTCGACTCCAGCAGGCTACCGAGCGCTGCCGCGCGCGCGCCGGATTCGACGCCGGCGCCGGCGATGACCAGCTCCCCGATCAGGTTGATCAGGCGATCGAGCTTTTCCGCGTCGACCCGCACCGATTGCGACTGCATCGCTTTTGCTTTCTTGCCCTGCACCTGCTTGTTGAGCGCGGCGACAACGACGTCGGGACTGGCCAGGCCCTCATCGACGACAATCTCGCCGATACGGCGTGGCGGCACGTCGGAGTCGGTAGCAACCTGCTGCGTGGCAAGAATGACGTCGAGCTCGCGTTGCGTCAGCGTTCCACAGGTCACGAGCATTTCGCCGAGCCTGAGGTCGCCCGCGTCGAGGCTGTCGATGACGCGCAGGAACTCGCTGACTTTCGCATGCGGCGGAAATATCTGCAGCACGCAGTCCTCGCGCACGAATTCGAATACACCCTCGATCGTGTGCTTGTCCGCCTTGCTATTGAAGTTGATTTCGTAGCCCAGGTAGCAGCTTTCCGGATCCATCGCCTCGGCTTCGGGCATTGCCTGCATCACCGTCACGATGTGCTCGATCGTGCCGAGCGTGCGCAGGTAGCGCAGGAACGACAGCGGATCCATGCCATTGCGCAGCGCGTCGCGGCCGAAATGCACGGAGATATGCCAGTTTTCGTTGGCGGCCGTGGCGCTTTCGCGCGCCGGTACGCGATTGGTTACGGCAGCACTTTCCGCTGCCGGCACCGCACTCGTGGTGCTGGTGACTTTGTCATTGGGTATCGCAGCGTCGAGATAGGTCGACAGGTCAGCGGCCAGCGCATTACCCCTGGCTGTCTCTCCGGCATCCAGGACGACATGCCCCTCGCTGATCGACTCGATCTGGCGTCCCATGTAGTCCTTGCACTGCAGCAGCAAGTTGACCAGGTGGTCGTGCAGCGCGATTTCGTTCGAGCGCGCCCTGTTGAGCACGCTCTCGACGACGTGCGTGAAGTCCACGATTGCATCGAGCCCAAATAATCCAGCCGAGCCCTTGATGGTATGGGCGGCGCGAAAAATGGAATTGACCGACTCCGCGAAGTCGTCCGCCTGCTCGAGGTCGATCAGGTGGTCTTCCATCTGCTGCAGCAGATCCATGCTCTCGCCAATGAAGGTTTGCAGTGCCAGGTCCATTTCCATGTCCATTAGTGGACTCCTTCGGCGGCGTTTGCCGACGGAATCAGTACCGGATCACCAAAGAAGCTCGACATATCGCACACATCGATCGCCTCGAGCACCGCCCGGCTGTGGCCGACGAAGCTCAGGGGCAGCTCACGGCGCCTCGCTTCGAGTTTTGCCAGCGCCAGCAATTGCAGCCCCGCGGTGTCAATCTCGGTGACTTTTGCCAGATCGACTTCGATGCTGGTCCGTGCCGCGATTGCATTCATCAGTTGCTCCTTGTGCGCCGCCGCTGTGTAGATCGTCATTTCGCCCGTGGGCGCAAACCTGTTTGTCTTACTGTTGCTATTGCTCATGGAAAGCCTCGTGATCAGGGAAGAACCAGTTTTGCGACCGCGGTCAGCAACTGGTCCGGTTTGAAGGGCTTGACCATCCATGCTTTGGCGCCAGCGGCCTTGCCGGCCATCTTCATGTCGTCGCCGGACTCGGTTGTCAGCATGATGATCGGCGTGAATTTGTAGGCCGGCAGTTTCTTGAGCTCCTGCACGAGCGTAAGTCCATCCATGTTCGGCATGTTGACGTCGCTTACGATCAGATTGACTTTCTGGCCCTTCAGCTTGCCCAGGGCGTCCCTGCCGTCGCATCCTTCGATGACCTCGTATCCCGCGCCCCTCAGCGCGATGGATACGACCTGGCGCAGCGACGCAGAGTCATCTACGATCATGATTGTTCTGGCCACGTGTTCGTCTCCTAGAAAAATGTCAGGTTGTCGGTGGGACTGGATTTTTTCTGGCGCGGTTTCGCAGCCGGGTTATGGTTCATATGTTCTTCGTGAGTGGCGTAGCTGCCCTGCAGCTCTTCCATGAGAGCACTCCAGTCGATCGCCTCGAGCCGCCCTTCGTCCAGGTAGGTCTGCACACTCTTCTCGATGAATGCGGGGAACAGGCCGATGTTTTCGCGCACGTGCGAGAGGATCTGGCTGACCCGGTCCTGGAACTGCAGATGCAGCAACGAGTCCTCGATGGCCTGCTTGATGCCTATGTTGGAGCGCCGCAGTCCCTCGGCCGACGCTTCGAGGTAATCGGTGAGCTGGCGAAAGTCCTTAAGCACGCCATTGATATCCTTCTCGGCGCTTTCCACGCGCCGCGAATCTTCGCTGGCGAAAGCTTCAGCCTTGTCGACGGCGCCCGAGATCGCACTGCTGATGACCTTGACGGTGTCGCTGATGCGACGGCCGGTTTCACCGGATTTTTTCGACAGGGTCCTGACTTCGGCGGCGACCACCGCGAACCCGCGACCCGATTCGCCGGCGCGTGCCGCCTCGATCGCAGCGTTCAACGCAACCATGTTGATCTGGTCGGCAAGGCTCGCGACCGAAAATGCCATTTCGTTCAGGTCATGAATGAAGGACACAAGGTCTCCGACCTGGGTCACGAGGACGTCGCGATTGCCCATCGCGGCCTCGAGCGACGTGACTACCGCATGGAGTTTTGTCTCTCCCCGCTGCAGCACGGACATGACGCTCTTGCTGTCCTGGCGCGAGGCACCGGTATGCGCGGCCTTTGCAGCATCTTCGAGGTTTCTGACAATGGCGCTGAAGCGGTCCGCCAGCTCGACGATGGCTTCTTCGCTGTGCAGGCGGCCGGTTTCGATCTGCTTGATCCAGATCCGGGCGACCTCGCTTTCGATGTTCGTCAACGATGACAGGAACCCGCGGATCTCTTCGTCCTGTGTGTACTGCGCATCAACCATGGTTAGCACTTCCTTTCGTTACACCCTTGCCGTGTTTACAGCGCCCACATCGCGCGCCATCAGGGCCTTCAGTGTCGCTTCAAATTCGAGATATTCGTTTGCCGATTTTTCAAAGTAGTAGTCGGCGCCATACTGCAGGCAGATGGGCTCGAACTGCGTCCGATCCTGCCAGGTCAGCACGATGATGATCAGGTTCGGCAGCTGTCTGCGGAGGCGCTGGATGACGCCAAAGCCGTTGCCTTCTTCAAGGCGGATGTCGACGACGACGAGGTCAGGGTTGAGACTGCTGACTGCCTGCACCGCGCGGCTTTCGCCACTGGCCTCGGCAACCACACTGCCGCCCGCGGCTTCGACGCTGGCGCGAATCAGTTTCCGGATGCCGGCAGAATCCTCGACAACCATGACGTTTGTCACCGGCGCCACCTATGCACCCGCTCGTAACTTGAAGAAGCTCATCAGCTGCTGCAGCTGGCTGGCATGTCCGCTCATGACTTCGGCGGTTGCCGCCAGCTCCTCGCTCGACGATGCCGTCTGCTGAGTGACCTGGTTGATCTGGTTCATCGCGGTGTTGACCTGGGCCACGCCGACCGTCTGCTCCGCGCTGGCGCCATTGATTTGCTGCACAAGGCTCGATGTCTTCTCGATCGACGGCAGCATTTGTTCCAGCAACTTGCCCGCCCTCTCGGCCAGCCCCACGGAACTCTTCGCGACTTCACCAATCTCGTGCGCGGCAAGCTGGCTACGCTCCGCAAGCTTGCGCACTTCAGCCGCGACCACGGCGAAGCCCTTCCCATGGTCGCCGGCGCGCGCGGCTTCGATCGCCGCGTTGAGCGCCAGCAGGTTGGTTTGATAGGCGATGTCGTCAATGATGCCGATTTTCGATGCAATGACCTTCATCGCGGCGACGGTCTCCTTTACTGCCGCGCCGCCGTCGACGGCTTCGCTCGACGACTTGCTCGCCATGCCGTCAGTCACCCTGGAGTTCTCGCTGTTTTGCCTGATCAACGATGACATCCGGTCGATCGCCTGAGACGTGTCCTGCATCGACGAAGCCTGCTCACTTGCGGCGTGGCTCAACGCCGTCGCGGTTGAAGACACCTCGCCGGAAGACGCCGCGAGGTTCTGGGCGCTGATGTTCACGTCGGTAACGATGCTGGCGACATTGCCGGCCATCGTGTTTATCGCATGCATCAATCGCCCCACCTCATTGTGGGCATCGATGCTGGAGCGCAGCCGCACGTCGCCGGCAGCCACGGTCTGGCAGGCGATGACGGCATCGGCGATTGGCCGCAGGATTTTCCCGGCCAGCAGCCACCACGCGGCGCCGCACAACAGCAGGCCAACGCCGACAAGCGCCGCGCGCAGCGCGGTGTCGACTGGATGCAGAATTCCCAATACCGCGACAACTCCGCCAATGGCGCTGCAGACCAGCGCCATGCGCAGCTTGATGCTCATGCCAACGACGCTGGCAAGCCAACCGGCCACGCCGGATCGCACCACGCGGCCTTCATTGAGTGTGAACCCGCGCGCGGTGCCTTCGCGGAAACGCTGGTAAATTTGCTCTGCCGCCTCGACCTGCGCGCGCGAGGGCTTGGTGCGCAGGGACATGTAGCCGATTACGCGCCCCTCGTCCCAGATCGGATTGGCATTCGCCTCGACCCAGTAGTGGTCGCCGTTCTTGCAGCGATTCTTGACCATGCCGCGCCAGGGCCGACCGCGCTGCAAGGTGCGCCAGAGGTCGGCATAGGCAGCCGGTGGCATATCGGGATGACGCACGATGTTGTGCGCGGTGCCCAACAGTTCTTCCTCGGAGAAGCCGCTGATTTCGAGGAAGGGCCGATTGACATAGACGATCCGCCCCTTGAGGTCGGTTTTCGACACGATGCACTCGGCATCCATCAAGGTACGCTCGACTTGGGTGACGGGCAGGTTTACGCGCATAGTTTTCGCCACTCGCTTGCATGGCATGGGTTGCATTAAGGACAGGCGCAGGTTCGCCTACAGCGCATCTGCTGCATATCGGAACCGGGATGGTTTACGGAGTAGGATTCGGCCGGAGCCTGGCTGTAGGAATAGTCCTACAGGCGGTTGGAGCTGGTGCGGAGCAACTCAGTCCGCGTTGCCCGAGCCGTCATGCTCGGTGACGAGGCGATGCCGCAGGGCATAACGCACGATGTCGCTGTTGTTGGTCAGCCCCGTCTTTTCCTTGATACGGGCCTTGTGCGAACTGACAGTCTTGATACTGAGGCTCAGGCGACTTGCGATTTCGCCCGATGCATGGCCGTTGGCTATCAGCAGGAATATCTGGAACTCCCGGTCCGACAGCAAGGTGTGCGGAACGACTTCATGCATTGGCGCATGCAGGTCACGCGCCATTAATTCGGCAACGGCCGGGCTGATGAAGAGACCGCCGCCGGCGACCTTGCGGATCGCGTCAACAAGCTTCTCCGCGGCAAAATCCTTGCACAGGTATCCGGAAGCGCCCGCCTTCAAGGTGCGCAATGCGAACATTTCTTCGGCATGCGTGCTGAGCACGAGCACCGGTAGTTTCGGATGCTCGCTTTTGACTTGCTTGATCAGCTCCATGCCGTTACGGCCCGGCATGAACATGTCCAGCAGCACGACGTCGAAGCTCTCGTCGCGCAATTTGCGGAGCAGTTCGGCGCCGTTCGCGACTTCGCCGGCAAACTGGATATCGGCGCAGTCAGCCAGCACGTGCTTGAGTCCGGCACGCACCAGCGGATGATCGTCCGCCATCATCACGCGAATCATGGTGTTTCCACCGGCTCGATCGGCAGACTGGCTTCGATCCGGGTACCCTTACCCGGCTCGCTGTCGATGACGAATTGCCCGCCCAGCAATTTTGCGCGCTCGCTCATGCCGAACAGGCCATAGTGCGTCTTTCCACTTTCGATGTGTTGCGGCGCGATGCCGCAGCCATCGTCCTGGACGATCAGCATCAGCTCGCTGCCGAGTTCGACGACCTGCACGGTCACGAGTGTCGCGCGCGCGTGCCGCGCGATATTCGTCAGCGCCTCCTGCAGGATGCGGAATATGGCGATGGCCACCCTGTCGTCGACAAAAAACTCACCCTTGTTGCTCATGTTCAATACGCAACGGATGCCGGTCATCTCGCCGAAGCGCTTCAAGTGATTTTCGATCGCGGGCCCGAGACCGATAAGATCAAGCATGCCAGGACGCAGGTTTTCGGAAATCGCCCGTGCGGTGTTGGCCGCCTGCTCCAGGACCTGCAACACGATGTCGATCTGGCTTTCGATTCTTTCGCGCGGCGCGTCCAGATGCCCTTTGAGCCTCGTGAGGTCGATGCGCACGACGGTGAGCGACTGCCCGAGCTCGTCATGGATTTCGCGCGCGATGCTTGCCCGCTCGGCCTCGCGTACCTCCTGGATATGCCCGCTGAGCCGGCGCAACTGCTGTTGCGATTCCAGCAGCTCCTGTTCAGCCTGGCGTCGTTCCAGCACTTCGTCTGCAAGCTGGCGCGTGCGCACGAAACACATCTCCTCGAGGCGTAGTTGCAGGGCGCGCAGATCGAGATGGGTTTTCACCCGCGACAGTACCTCGGCGGAGCGGAAGGGCTTGACGATGTAGTCCACAGCCTGAAGTTCAAAGGCCTGCGTGATGTCCTGTATGTCGCTCATCGCTGACATGAAGATGACGGGAATGTCCGCCGTGGCCGTGTCCGCTTTCAGGTACTTGCACACTTCGTACCCGTCCATCGTCGGCATGCGGACGTCGAGCAACACAAGATCAGGCAGGGACGCATATATTGACATCAAGGCCTGAGTGCCATCGGATGCATGGCGTACGCGGTATCCCGCCTCGGTCATCAGGTCGCCGAGCATCTGCCGCATCTCGTGAGTATCGTCGACGATCAGAACCTCGGGGACATGGTCGCCTGCGCTGCTGTTAGACATTTACTACTCCATTGGGGACAAACCGCGCCCCTGGTACTGCGGCCGCTCATAGCAGGGTCAATCGCGGAAATTCTTGAACTGCAAGGGTACTCCGAAACTTTGCTGGCGCAGGTTGGCGATCACCTGTTGCAGGTCGTCGCGCTTGGCGCCGGTAACGCGCAGTTCGTCGCCCTGGATAGCGACCTGCACTTTCATCTTCAGTTCCTTGACGTGCTTGACGATCTTGCGCGCGATTTCGGTTTCAACACCCTGTTGCACGATCACTTTTTGCGACGCGCCCTTGCCGAGGCGTTCAAGTGCTTCGACTTTCAGACAGGCAACGTCGATCTTGCGTTTGGCCATCTTGTTGCGCAGCAGGTCGAGCATCTGCTCGATCTGCATTTCCGCCTGGGCGGTCATCGTAATCACGTTGTCCTTGAGTTCGTATGTTGCATCAATGCCCCTGAAGTCGTAGCGCGTACTGAGCTCACGGCTGGCCTGGTCGACGGCGTTGGTCAGTTCATGCATGTCGATTTCTGAAACGACGTCAAAGGAGGGCATGGGAATTCCTGTGCTGGTAAAGGATGGCCACAACAGTACCTCAGGAACTCGCGCTTGCGAAGGGTCAGGTCCACGCAGGAACCCGGGTATCAGCGGCTTTGAAACGCAAGAGCCCCGGGCGTTTGTAACGCCGAGGCCGCTATCGGAAAACGAACGCGACTACAGAACCATCAACCTGATATCTGACAACAATGTGCCGAGATAGGTGCAGAACTGGCCGCCGTCGACGCCGTTGACGGCGCGATGATCGTAGGACAGTGCGAAGGGCAGCATCGTGCGTGGCACGAACTGCTTGCTCTTCTCGTTCCAAACCGGTTTGACGCTCGCGCGCGATACGCCGAGGATCGCTACTTCCGGCGCATTGACGATCGGCGTGAAGCCGTTGCCGCCGATGTTGCCAAGGCTCGAAATGGTGAAGCAGGAACCTTCCATGTCTTCTTTCGACAGCTTGCGGTCTTTCGCTTTTGCGCCGAGTGCGGCGATTTCGGCTGCAATTTGCCAGATCGATTTTTTGTCGGCATCGCGCACGACGGGAACCATCAGGCCAGCCGGCGTTGCGACAGCAACACCGATATGCACGTACTTTTTCTTAATCAGTTTGGCGCCCGACGAATGCAGCGACACGTTGAACTGCGGATGTTCAGCGAGCGCCTGCGCGCAGGCCTTGACGATGAACGGCAGCGGCGTGAGCTTGACGCCCTTCCTGTCGGCAAGCGCTTTCTGCGCAGCGCGGAAATCCTCGAGATCCGTGATGTCGGCTTCATCGAACTGCGTGACGTGCGGCACATTGAGCCAGTTGCGCGCCATGTTCAGCGCCGTGACGCGGTGCAGCTTGGACATTTCGACTTCTTCGACCGCACCGAACTTGCTGAAGTCCTGGTCGGGGATGCCCGGAATGCCCGCGCCGCCTGCAGACGCTGCAGCGCTGGCGGAGCCCGACTGCATGCGCGCTTTGACATGCGCCTGCACGTCTTCCTGCACGATACGGCCGCGGCCGCCGGTGCCAACGACCTGGGCCAGGTCGACACCGAGTTCGCGCGCGAGCTTGCGTACCGAAGGACCGGCGTGGACATCGCCACCGTTGCTTTTCGCCGCCGGCGCCGGAGCGCTTGCCGCCGCGGGCGGTGGTGCATGCGCTGGAGTTGCCGCAGCTGCCGCGGGTGCTGGAGCCGCCGCGGCCGGCGCTGGCGCTTCGGCAACCGGCGCAGGTGCGGCAACGCCTGAACTTGTTTCGATCTCGATGAGCGCGGAACCCGCGGACACCTTGTCGCCAACCTTCACCTTGATCGCGACAACCTTGCCGGCGAGTGGCGAGGGCACTTCCATCGCGGCCTTGTCGGTTTCGAGCGTCACGAGACTCGCTTCAGCCTTGATGACATCGCCGACCTTGACCATGACGTCGATGACTTCGACATCGGTCGCGCCGCCGAGATCGGGGACCTGGACGGCTTTTACACCGCCACTGGCGGCCGGAGCTGGTGCCGGTTTCGGCGCTGGTGCAGGCGCGGCCACTGGCGCGGCTGCCTTCGGTGCAGCAGCGGCTTTCGGAGCCTCGGCGGCTTTCGGAGCCTCCGCGGCCTTTGGCGCCGCCGAAGCAGCGGCACCACCCGCCACTTCAATGGTGATCAGGTCAGAGCCGTTCTTCACCTGCGAACCGACTTTCACCAGCACTTCCTTGACGATGCCGCTTTTCGGCGAAGGCACTTCCATTGCAGCCTTGTCGCTTTCGAGCACCACGAGGGATGCGTTTTCGCTGATGCTGTCACCAGGCTTGACGAGCACTTCGATGACTTCGACTTCACCGTCGCTGCCCAGATCCGGAACCTGAATTTTTTCCACTGCCACGCTTATTACTCCCGCTCTTCTCTGTTCAGTGCGCTTTCGCGCCGTGCGCTTTTGGCGCCCCTATGCATTGCGCTCGCGCGCCATGTCGCCCTTTCGGCGCGCGTTTGTATCGCGCCTGTCACGCTTGTTATACCAGCGTCGGATTGACCTTTTCCGGGTCGAGACCGAATTTCCTGATCGCTTCGCTGACGACTGCTGCCTTGACCTGGCCCGTTTTCATGAGCTCGGTCAGTGCGGCGACGACGACGTACTTGTGGTTCACCTCGAAGAAGCCGCGTAGTTTCTCGCGGCTGTCGCTGCGCCCGAAGCCATCGGTGCCGAGCACTTTATAAGGCCCCGGCACGAAGGCGCGGATCTGGTCGGAATAGATTTTCATATAGTCGGTACACGCGATTACCGGACCTTCGCGCCCCTGCAGGCATTCCTGCACGTACGAAACGCGCGGTTTTGCTTCGGGATGCAACATGTTCCAGCGGTCGACAGCGAGACCGTCGCGCGCGAGTTCGTTCATGCTGGTTGCGCTGAACACGTCGGCGGCGATCTTGTAATCCTTGCGCAGGATCTCGGCGGCCTGGCGCACTTCGCGCAGGATGGTGCCGCTGCCGAGCAGGCGCACGCGTGCAATGCTTTTCGCGACCTTGTACTCCTTGCTCTCGCCGTCTTCAAGCATGTACATGCCTTTGAGAATGCCGGCCTGCGTACCTTCCGGCATGTCGGGGTGCGTGTAGTTCTCGTTCATCGTCGTGATGTAGTACCAGACGCTTTCATCGTTCTCGTACATGCGGCGCATGCCGTCCTGGATGATGACGGCGAGTTCGTACGAGTAAGTCGGGTCGTAGCTGACGCAGTTCGGAATCGTGCCAGCGAAGAGATGGCTGTGGCCATCTTCGTGCTGCAGGCCTTCACCGTTCAGCGTCGTACGGCCGGCGGTGGCGCCGATGAGGAAGCCGCGCGCGCGCAGGTCGCCTGCAGCCCAGCACATGTCGCCGATGCGCTGGAAGCCGAACATTGAGTAGTAGATGTAGAAGGGAATCAGCGGATAGTTGTTAACGCTATACGAGGTGGCCGCGGCAAGCCACGAACCCATCGAGCCGGCTTCGTTGATGCCTTCTTCCAGCAACTGGCCCTGCTTGTCTTCGCGGTAGTACATCACCTGGCCGGAGTCGGCAGGATCGTACAACTGGCCTTTCGCAGAATAGATGCCGATCTGGCGGAACATGCCTTCCATGCCGAAGGTGCGCGCCTCGTCGGGGACGATCGGCACGATGTGCTTGCCGATCCCCGGGTCCTTGAGCAGCACGCCGAGCATGCGCACGAGCGCCATGGTCGTGGAGATCTCGCGCTCCCCCGACGATTCGAGCAG
>JBEGWB010000026.1:0-46838 GCA_041178065.1 Pseudomonadota bacterium
TTCAAGCGTCCCGCTGAAATGGATATCCCCGGTAATCTCCGTCGCCTTCGAAATCAGCGTAGTTACATTCGATGCATTGAGTGTTTTTTTCACCGCTTAGTCTCCACGAGCCAGCCAAAACTCTTCTGCACGGTCTTGGCGTTATCGCCTTCAGCTACCGCCAGTATCTGCACCTTGGTCGGCTCAAAGTTTTCCGGCACCACCAATTGCCCTTCGATGTTCTGGAAATAACGGAAACTCAATCGTATGTCGACGTCCTCTTCCGTTACGGAAAGCTCGCCGAGGGGTATCGAGATTTCCTGAAAGTCCCGCATGCCAAGCACGTTGATATTCGCGTACCCGGTGATCAGGTTCTCGTTGTTACCCTGTTGCTTGATTTCCACCTTGTAGCCAATTCGGCCGGCAACATCGGTTGCCTGGAGATCAAGCAGGCCGATCACAAGTCCACTCTCCGCATTTTCAGGAGACATGATCTGCTTGTAGAAGAGGACATCCTCTTCCAGCTGCGAAATATTTTCGCGCAATCCGACAATGGTCTGCTGCACGTTATCAAGCGCCTGCCTGTCGACCGAGCTGGCCTGCTCAAGATTCAGATACTGCTGCCGGAGTTCTTCATTTTCCTGCTGCATGTGCTGAACGACGATCTTCAGTTCATCGCGCTCAATGCGCGCGTCGTCGTTCTCGCCGACAGCGGCAGTGAGACCATACAGATAGGCTCCGACTCCAGTGAACAACAGTGCAAGCATCACGCCGATACGCCACAGCAACACCCGCAGTGGCCGGTACGGCACCACGACCATCTTTTCCTGTTTGCTTCCCTTGACTGCCGTCATGTCGAACCCTGCTCGATCAGCGCGCAAAAACAACCGGGGCTCCCGTCTGGCCGCCGGGTCGCCCGCATTATAAGAGGCTGTTATCTGAAAAGAAGATCAATTTTGCCGCGGGCAACCAGAGGCGCTCGGCAAAACGCGCAAAAACACTGACCGCTCTCTCGCCAGTTATACCCTCTCCGTCAACGAACAGATTCCAGAAGTCCGCAGTCATCGCGTAAGTCGTACCTGCTGTAATGTCGTCAAGCACCGCATCGTGCGTGAGTTTTTCGAGGACCCTCACGTTCTGCGCCGGACTCGTCCAAGTTGCCAGCCAGTACACGCTATGCGTTTGGTTCCCAACACATTTCTCGAAGGGCATGAACCAAAACCAAGCGCCATTCATGCTATAGTCGTGGCAGGTTTTGCCTCCATAAAAACAGACACAAATCCATGCAGACAATCATTCTGGCCGGCGGCTTCGGAACGCGCTTATCCGAAGAGACCAGCATCATCCCCAAACCCATGATAGAAATCGGCGGCCGTCCCCTGCTGTGGCACCTGATGAAGAATTTTTCGCATCACGGTTACTCGGATTTCATCGTGGCGCTCGGCTACAAAAGCGAAGTGATCAAACAGTACTTCATGCTGTTTCCCCAACTGCAAGCCGACCTGCAAGTGAACCTCGCCACGGGTCAGGTGAAGGCACGGCAGGGCTCCGTCGAGGACTGGCGCATCGATTTGATCGACACCGGAACCGACACGATGACCGGCGGCCGTCTTGGACGCCTGCGCGCCATGATCAATGGGACCTTCATCTTCACGTACGGCGATGGCCTGTGCGACATCGACCTGCGAAAGCTCGTCGCCTTCCACAAGAGCCACGGCAAGCTCGCGACGGTGACCGCTGTCAGTCCCGTGCAGCGTTTCGGCCTGCTGAAGCTCGAAAGCAATGGCGCCGTCAGCGCCTTCGCGGAGAAGCCCCAGAGCCGCGATGAGCGCGTCAACGGCGGCTTCTTCGTGCTGGAGCCGGAAGTGCTCGACTACATCGATGGCGACTCGACGATCTGGGAACGCGGACCCTGCGAAAAGCTCGCGCGCGACGGCCAGCTGATGGCCTATCTGCACGACGGCTACTGGCAGTGCGTCGACACGCTGCATGAGCTGCGCCTGCTGCGCGATCAATGGAACGCCGGCACAGCCGAGTGGAAAACCTGGGCATGAACCACGCGTTCTGGAAAGGACGCCGGGTATTCGTCACCGGCCATACGGGCTTCAAGGGCAGCTGGCTAGCGCTGCTGCTGCAAGTACTCGGCGCTGACGTGCATGGCCTGGCGCTGCCGGCCTCCACTTCCCCTGCGCTGTTTACCGATGCGGATGTCGCCAACGGCATGCATTCGCGTTTCGGTGATATCCGCAGCCTCGACACATTGCAGCGCGCGCTGCTGGACGCCCAACCCGAGATCGTGTTGCATCTGGCGGCGCAGGCGATCGTCAGCGAATCCTTCGACAGGCCGCTGGACACGCTGCACACCAACATCATCGGTACCGCCAATCTTCTGGAGTCGGTGCGTGGCGTTGCCGGCGTCAAGGCCGTCGTCATAGTCACAAGCGACAAGTGCTACGAAAACAACGAGGCAACGCAGGCCTATCGCGAAGACCAGCCGCTCGGTGGCAACGACCCCTACTCAGCGAGCAAGGCTTGCACGGAACTCGTCACTGCGTCGTGGCGCTATTCATTCTTCGACCGCACCGAGCATCCGATCATCGCAACGGCGCGCGCCGGCAATGTCATTGGCGGGGGCGACTGGTCGCGTGACCGGCTGATCCCCGACATGATCCGCGCCTTCGTGCGAGGGGCGCCGGCGCTGCTGCGCAATCCGGATGCCGTCAGGCCCTGGCAACATGTGCTCGAACCACTTTGCGGCTACCTGCAGGTAGCCGAGCGCTGCGCTTCAAGCCCCGACTTTGGCCAGGCCTGGAATTTCGGCCCCGACCACACCGACACTAAGCCCGTGCGCGAAATCGCCGACATGCTGGCTGGGTACTGGGGCGACGGCGCACGTTGGGAGCAGCAGTGCCACAACCCGGTCAAGGAAGCGCGCACGCTGAAACTGGATAGCAGCAAGGCGCAAACGCTGTTGCCATGGCGGCCGGTCACCGATATCGCCGAGGGGCTGCGACTGACTGCCCAGTGGTATAAGGGCTATGCCGCCAGGCGAAACGTCCGCGACATGACCGAACAGCAAATCCGCGAACTCCTCGCCAGGAACCAGGCATGACCGCTCTTTGTCGCTTCTGCTCGACACCCCTGCAGCACGTATTTGCCGACCTCGGCATGTCGCCGCTGAGCAATCGCTTTGTCGGGGCAGGCGAGCTGGACAAGGGCGAAACGTTCTATCCCCTAAAAACCTGGGTCTGCGACACATGTCTGCTCGTACAGCTCGAACAATTCGAAACGCCGGCGGATATCTTCCAGGACTATCTGTATTTCTCCTCGTACTCAACCTCCTGGCTGGAACACGCCCGCCGCTACGTTGACATGATCACGCAGCGTCAACAGCTGGACGCCTCCAGCTTTGTCATCGAGCTGGCGAGCAACGATGGCTACCTGTTGCAGTACTTCAAGGCCAAACACATTCCGGCGCTTGGCATCGAACCGGCGGAAAACGTGGCAAGCGTTGCGCGCGGCAAAGGTATCGAAACGATCTCGGAGTTTTTTGGCGTCGCGCTGGCCGACGAGCTGGTCGCGCAGCGGCGCCAGGCGGATCTGCTATTGGGCAACAACGTACTGGCCCATGTGCCTGATCTGAATGATTTCGTCGCTGGAATGAAGCGGGTACTGAAAACGACGGGCATCATTACAATGGAGTTCCCCCATCTGCTGAATTTGATGCAACAGGTGCAGTTCGACACGATATACCACGAGCACTTTTCCTACTTTTCGCTGCACACTGTATCGCGGGTGTTCGCGCATCACGGCCTGCGCATCTTTGACGTAGAGTTGCAGGCGACGCATGGTGGCTCGTTGCGGATTTATGCCTGCCATGCCGACAATACAAGATATGTCGACGCGCCCCGGCTGGCGCAGATCCTGCAGCAGGAAGCCAGCGCGGGGCTGCACACGCTGCCTGCGTACCTCGCCTTTTCCACCAGCGTGGAACGCTGCAAGCGCAGCTTGTTGACCTTCCTGATCGCTGCCAAGGAACAGGGGAAGAGCGTTGTCGGATACGGTGCGCCGGCAAAAGGCAACACATTGCTCAACTACTGCGGCGTGCGCAGCGACCTGCTCGAATATACCGTCGATGTCAGCCCATATAAGCAGGGAAAGTTCCTGCCGGGGGTGCACATCCCCATTTATGCGCCCGAGCGCCTGTACATAACCCGGCCGGACTATATTCTCATTCTGCCGTGGAATCTTCGAGACGAGATCATGCAGCAAGTGGCGATCGCGCGCGCGTGGGGTTGCCGCTTCGTAGTGCCGATCCCGACCGTACAGGTTCTAGCGTGAAGTTCGAGTCGCTCGCGCTTGAAGGCGCGCGGCTGATTCGAGCCGAAGCAGTTTCCGACGAGCGTGGCTTCTTTGCCCGCAGCTTTTGCGCGCGCACGTTCCTCGAACAGGGACTCATCGCACAGTTCCCGCAGCACAGCATTTCATTCAACGCGACGCGGGGGACCTTGCGAGGTCTGCATTACCAGCAGGAACCGGACGCGGAAACCAAGGTCGTACGTTGTACGCGCGGCGCAATCTTCGACGTCATTGTTGACCTGCGTCCCGCATCACCAACGCGCAAACATTGGCTTGGCGTTGAGCTCAATGCCGACAATCATCTTGCGCTGTATGTCCCCGCCGGTTTTGCGCATGGATTCATCACGCTTGACGATGCCAGTGAAGTGCATTACATGATTAACAAGGAACATTTACCCGGCCGAGGTCGCAGCCTACGTTGGGATGATCCTGACCTTGCGATCAGCTGGCCGCAGGCGCCGACACTGATGTCGGACAATGATAGGCAGGCTCCACTGCTGCGCAACATCGACGCAAGGGAAACAGACAAATGAGTTCAGAATTGGAAAAGTTCAAAGCAGAATGCGCAGCTAATATCGATGGAATGGAAGCCGATACTACGTTCACCAGTGTGAATCAGGCGTGGCTCGAGAGCAGCATCGCGCATCGCTACTCCTACAATTTCTCGTGGATGGGCCGCCCGATAATTCAGTATCCGCAGGACATCGTGGCGATGCAGGAACTGGTCTGGGAGGTCCAGCCGGACCTGATTATAGAAACTGGTATCGCTCACGGCGGCTCGTTGGTCCTGTATGCCTCGCTGTTGCATCTGCTCGGCGGCAAGGGTCGCGTGATCGGCATCGACATCGACATTCGCGCCCACAACCGCCGCGCAATCGAGGAACATCCGATGTTCCCGCGAATCACGCTCGTCGAAGGTTCGTCGATCAGCGCAGAGACTATTACGCAGGTCAGAATGCTGGCCGTTGACAGTCAGCGCATCATGGTCGTACTCGATTCAAATCATACACACGATCATGTTCTCAAAGAGCTGGAACTGTATTCGCCGCTGGTTAGCAAAGGAAGTTACGTCGTGGTGTTCGACACAGTGGTGGAGAACCTTCCGGCGCAGCTGGCGGGAAATCGCCCCTGGGCTCCCGGCAATAATCCAAAAAATGCCGTACACGCCTTCCTGCGCACCACGCAGGATTTCGTTATCGATAGGCGTGTTCATGAAAAATTGAAGATCACGGTAGCGCCGGACGGGTACCTGAAACGTATTCGTTAACAATCCGTCACGGCAGCGTCAGCTGCCCAAGCGCATATAGCTGCCGCCGCGACTGCCCCATCGCAGCCAGCATCTGACCGACTTCTTCGAGGTAGTTTTCATTCATTACCAGGATCGTATCGCCGTCGATACCCGCTAGCTCCGCCGGCGCTACAATGGGATGTCCGGTTTTTGCAATGAAGCCGCCCACTTTCTTTGCGTTCGTGTCGACAACTGCCGCGATATGCTCCATTCCCGGGTCGACGATGTTAACGAACGTACAACCCTTCGCGCCAGCTCCCCACACCACGATGCCGGGATTGTGCTGCACGAAGTGACGATAACTGTCGACTTTGACTTGCAGGGTGCGTAGCTGTTCGAGTTCAACCTGGCCATCCAGCATGGCACTCGTACGCACAGCACTCAGCTCCGCAAGCACATACATATACTGGGCTCCAAACAGCAGCCCGCTTTCGGCGCGCTCGAACATAGCGGCAAGACTGTGTAGCGAGAAATAATTGCAGTGCTCGAAAAAGACGTCCCAAAAAGCTGACTTGCGCAGGATCCATTCGATGCTGGGCACCTCTATGTAAATTACCGTGCTCCGAGACGTCAGGCGCGCCAGATTGCGCAGGAATCCAAGCGGATCTTCTATGTGCTCCAGTGTATGGCGCAGGATCAGTAAATCGATTTTAAGATGTGAATGGCGTTCCGAAAAATATTCGGTAAATACGCGCGGATCGTTGCCTTCATAGGCCGTATCGAAACCGAGTGCATCAAAGCCGCGTGCCCACAGTTTTTGCAGGAATGCGCCCTTTCCACATCCGACCTCCACGACCGTGCCTTGTCGAAAGCCGCGACGTTCCAGCATATCGACAACACTGTCAAGATAACGATCGAAAGCGGGAGAATGCGCCTGCTCGTTCTGATACTCAGCGTCGTATCGCATCAGTGAAGCATCGAAGGCTTCATTGAACACGTACCCGCATTTTATGCAGGCAAGCAGCTTCACGGCGCCGGTAACTGCCGCATGCGCAGCCGCGCGTGTCGGATGTACTTTGTTTTGAAATACAGGGAGTGCTTCGGTTTTATAAATCTGCTGCAATCCGGCCTGCATGCACAAGGGGCACTTCATCGGCGCTCTCCCAGTAATTGATCCAGACGAGTGCGATCGCCCCAGAATTCGCGAGGTTCATAGCTGGGATAGGGGTATTTACCAAGGTTCAACGTGATGCTTGAGTGCCAATCGCGCAGATGCCGTTCGACAAGCGCCCGGACGGTGATCGGCTTACCGCTGCAACAATTGACCACTCCGTCGAAGTGCCAGCGCTCAGCAATCGCACACACGATACGCGCCACATCTGTGACAGGAAGATAGTCCCGCACCTGATCGCCCATGCTCATGTCAAACACGGCTCTGCCGGCCGAAAGCGCCGCTTCGAGTTGGCCTAGTAGCGAAGTGGATCGCTGGCCAGGTCCGTACAGATAGAACAGGCGCACCCACTGCAATGAGAACGAACGGTGCATCTGCAACCCACGCAGCATCTCATGCAACAAATGCTTCCCGAGCGGATAGGCCAGGACTGGCCTGGCTTCCAGCCCTTCATGCAAGGCGCCTTCCTGCAGGCCGTATTCGAGACAGGTGCCAAGCACGAGGCACTGCCCGAGGCCGGCATCAATTAAATCGCGAATGAAGCGATAATGCTCGGCTGCCGCCGCTTCAAAATGCGAAGGATCACGGTATTCGTCGAGCTTATCCCATGCCGCGTGGATCAAGGCATCGGGCCTGTCCGCTTCATCGAATAGCGCGCGGCCATCGGCATGAATATTTCGCGACAGGTATCGCGCGCGCCCATACCAGGAGCATCGTCTGGCTTTATCCGCATCGCGCGAGACTGCCACAACTGAATGTCCGCGGGCCAGCAAGCACTCTACGAGATAGTTGCCGACAAATCCGCTTGCACCCGTCACCAGTATGTTCATTAGCCCTGCTTCTCGGCCAGGGGATGCTTGCGCCCTATCCATCCTTTCCATTGCCAGCGCAAAACGAGTGCAAGACCCCACGACACCAAGTCACCAGCGAGCACCAGCAGCCGGAACCCCAGCAGGAACAGCAGTAAGACTGCGCGCCTGTCATCCGCAAGCAAATATCCCGAAATAAGCTCGGACACTCCGATGCCTTGTGGCGCGAACAAAGCAAGATACCCAAAGCACCAGGAGAAAATATAGACGGCGGCAGTTTGCACGACATCCGTTGCCAGCCCGAGCTCATGGAACGCTGCAATATAGGTGGCGAAGGCAAGCCCGACGACAAGCCAGTATGCGCACGATGCCCCGACGCCGCCAAGGTAGGCAGCCACGCCGATGCGTTCGCGCCCATGGGTGAGAAGCAGCAGTAATGCGGGGAATACCAGCAGTGCCGCACCGAGCAACAAGGGCCCCCAACGCAAAATCAGTCGCAGCTCCGGAAGCGTGACTAGTGGTGCCACAATTCCGGCGCTCAGGGTGAGCGTTGTGGCGATAATCAGGAAGTTTTCAATCATGAAATAGCGCCCGACCTGACGCATGCCATATCCAAGCTCCAGGTAGTCGTTGGCGCGCCCCACCGAGTGCCAGATTCCCCCAGGCAGGTATTTAGCCGGCAAACGACTGGCATGAATGTGGAGCGCTACACGGTAAGCAAGCATTGCGCCACCCGCGCGGAATATCTGTACGGATACCAGCGGCGCTATGACATTGCTCAGGACCCACAACAGCAGGGCGAACAGAAGATACTGCCAGACTCCGCCCCTAACCATTTCTGCGATAGACGCACGCGCTTGCCAGATGACGAAAGCAATCACCAGAAATGATAGTGGTGTGAAAATCAGGCGGGCTCCGCGCAGTATCCTTTGCCCACGAGGCGCTGCGCGGACTTCATGCTCGGTCGTCATATGGCGGGGCATCTCCGGTTTCGACCTCGGACGACAGCGCGCGTACTTGCGCCACTGCGTTGGCAGATTTTAGCGTTCTTTCCACCCAGTACTTCAGCGGCAGACTTACCAGCAGCAAGGCGATGATCTGAAACCTGGATCGGGCGCTCAGGCCCGATTTGCATACATCGCGCAGAAGGCGCAGCGGAAGTCGCAACAGCGGAAAATGCTGACCGATCCATGAGGTGTCGAGAGCGTAGTCCTTGCTGCGATAGCGCTCAAGTTTTTGCCGATAGCTCATTTCGCTCCGCACATCGCGGCGGCACCAGTTGGTGCCGGGCACGTGCACGAAGTCGCCGTGCATCGCCAGTGCGAGTAACAGCGCCAGGTCGAGGCCGACGATATCGTCGACGCGCAGAGCCTGCAGTTCGCGCGTACGTATCAGCCCAACGACCGGATTCATGTGCCCCCAGAACACCGTGAAGTAGCGCCCCGGTACGCTCAGTCCACGCGTGTCACTCCAGCCCCAGCGCCGCGCGAGTAAAGCGCCATCAGGACCGATCCAGTGCGGGGTACCAAACGCGATCATGGCGCCAGGGTTTTCGTGCAGTGCCAGGGCACATCGCTGCAGGTAATCTGTGCCCCAGACGTCATGGCCGGAAGCCCACATGAAGTAATCTCCTTTGGCTTGTTGCAGGACAAAACGGAAATTACCAATGACACCCGCATTGTGTTCGAAGCGGTGATAACGAATGCGCGCGTCTTTCTGCGCATAGTGCGCACATATTTCGGCGGTGGCGTCTGTCGACTCGTTGTCCGAAATGATTAGCTCAATATCGACACCGGTTTGCGCCAGCAGAGACTGCAGCGCGGACTCGAGAAACGCAGCCTCATTGCGAACCGGCATGCCGAGCGAAATCAGTGGCCGCGCCGCATTGGATTGCATGTCATTCATCGAGTTTGTCATCCGGCACATGTACCGGGAGCGGATGCTATCATTACCAGCACATAATGAAACAAAAGCCGGCCAGTTCCATGCGTACGGAGTGCGCGCCCATGCCCAGGCAGACTCTCCGAAGCCCGGTCGGCGACCGCTGTCCACGCGACATTTTCGTGATCTATTTAGCGCGCTTGCGGCGGTGCGTGAAGGCTATCCCGCACTTCTGCAAGCATGGGGCAAAAGTAAGCTTCGCCCAAACCTGACCACGGTGCCAGGCGTTTGACGCTGTTGGCGCTATGCAAGGCGTGAAGCGCCAACCCCGTGCTGACGAACAGTAAGGTGGCCGCCCGCATGAATTGCTGCAACACCAATCCTGCCAAAGGGCATGGCGTCCACACCTTCCGATTGGAACTGAGCGCTGCTCGTTTGAGCTTGCCGCGCGGCATCCGTATAGTGCCGGCATGACCAGCAAGTTCATCCACTGCGACTGCGACTGTTTTTACGCCGCGATCGAAATGCGCGACGATCCGGCGCTGCGTGGCCTGCCCGTCGCCGTCGGGGGCGCCGAGGACAGGCGCGGTGTAATCGCTACCTGTAATTACGAAGCGCGCCAGTATGGCGTGCACTCCGCGATGGCTTCCTCCACTGCGCGCAAGCTGTGCCGTGACCTGATCATCATTCCGCCCAACATGGAGAAATACCAGCTGGCGTCCCAGGAAGTCCTGGCGATATTCCGGAGCTACACCGACCTGATCGAGCCCCTGTCGCTCGACGAGGCCTTTCTCGACGTCACCGAAAGCACGGCGTGCAACGGAAGCGCTTCGCTGATTGCGCGCGAGATCCGCCAGCGCGTGCGCGTGGATGTCGGCATCACTTTGTCGGCGGGGATCGCGCCGAACAAGTTTCTCGCAAAAGTCGCCAGCGAGTGGAAGAAGCCTGACGGCCAGTTCACCGTCACACCCGCGATGATTCCTGACTTTGTCCGCAAGCTGCCGGTCAAGCGCATCCATGGCGTCGGCAAGGTCACCGCGCGCAAGATGGAGCTTCTCGGCATCGAAACCTGCGGCGACCTGCAGCGTCATAGCCAGGCGCAATTGCTGGAGATGTTTGGGTCCTTTGGCGAACGCCTGTACCAGCTGGCGCGCGGGCAGGACGACCGCAAGGTGCAGACTGACCGTGTACACAAGTCGATCAGCGTCGAGCAAACCTATGCCGACGACCTCATAACTGTCGACCAGTGCCTCGCGATGCTGCCTGATCTCTTCGCCGACTTGCAGCGCCGCATCAGTAAGACACGTTACGAGGTCGCGGTGGCCAAGCAGTTCGTCAAACTCAAGTTCAATGACTTCGTGTCGACTACTGTCGAGCATGTCGCCGTGGCACCCGACCTCGAGGGCTATCGCAAACTGTGCCGCACGGGCTTCGAGCGTGGCAACAAGCCGGTGCGCTTGCTCGGCCTGGGCGTGCGCATGCGCGGCGGGCTGGCGTTCACGCAACTCGAATTCCCCTTCCCTCTCAGCGTTTGAGCATCTGGCTGCCATGTCACGTTACCGTCCTCCATCGGCTCCACTCGCTCCCTACATCACGCCTGACGGCGAACTCATCCTGAAGGACGAGCTACGCTACCTGTGGAAGATCGAGCGGCCAAAGGTTACTCAATCGGTATCCGAAGCCGCGGCGCAAGGCGATCGCTCCGAAAATGCCGAATACACCTACGGCAAGAAGCGGCTGCGCGAAATCGACCGGCGTGTGCGCTACCTGCGCAAACGACTGGAAAGCGTGACGGTGGTGCGGGAGTTGCCCGCCGACCAGGGCAAGGTGTATTTCGGGGCGTGGGTGGAGCTCGATGATGGCAAGGATCTCGTGCGCTACCGGCTCGTGGGTCCCGACGAGATCGACCCGGCGCGCAACTACATCAGTGTCGATTCGGTGCTGGCGCGGGCGCTACTCGGCAAGCCGCTGGATGCCGAAGTGAAAGTGGAAACGCCATCGGGTCCGCGCAGCTATGCGATCACGGGAATTGAATACCCGTTGTTCGCTGCCACCGAGTCTGTCCAACTGCCAGCGGGAGAACATTGAAGTGCGACACGTCACCATCGTCGGCTTCCGCAAAACCCTGGGCACCAGCATCACAATCCCTATGGAAATGCTGAATGCCGCTGACCTCATAAATCGCATCCGGGGAGCTGGCTACCGCAAGCTGCACATGCAACTCGTCAGCCCCGATGGTGGAAACATCGCGCTTAACGCTGGCCTCGAACTCGTCTGCAACACGCCGCTGTCCGCAGTGGCGCAAACCGACCTCGTTATTGTCCCAGCGCTATGGGGCAACCCGCGCGGTATCATCAAGCAGCACCCCGAACTGCTTGCATGGCTGCAGCGGCAACACCAGCAGAACGCGCTGATCTGCGCCGTGGGCACAGGAACTTTCTTTCTTGCTGAAGCAGGGCTGCTGAAACATAAAGTGGCGACGACGCACTGGTATTACTTCGATTCATTCTCGGCGCTCTACCCGGAAGTGCAACTGCAACGCGAGCGTTTCATCACGCGTGCCGGCAACCTGTACTGCGCAGGCAGCGTGAATTCAGTGCGCGACGTGATGCTTCACTTCATTGAAGAGGCATTCGGGGCCGATGTCGCCAACCAGGTGTCGCGCCACTTCACGCACGAGGTGAAGCGCTCGTATACGTCGACCTTCCTGAAAAGCGCGCCGCAGAATTACCACGATGACGAGATAATCGTCGAAATCCAGGACTGGATGCATAGTCGCTTTCATACGCAGATCCGGCTGGAAGACATTGCCGACGATTTCAAAATCAGCGTGCGTTCGCTGAATCGCCGCTTCCGCCAGGCGACGGGCAAGACGCCCCTGCAGTACCTGCAGCAGATCAGGCTCGACAATGCGAAGGAACTGTTGCGCGCCAGCAACCTGTCAATTGCGGAAGTCGCGTTCAACAGCGGCTATAGCGATTGCAGCTATTTTTCCGCGCAGTTCCGGAAGGCAATTTCGCTGACGCCAAAGGCCTACCGCGACCTCGTGCGTCGCAAACTGTTCACCGTGAATTCGTAAACGCCGGTTGGCAGGACTGATATTCATCAGCCCTGCACAGTGGGGTTAGTTGGAATCTAATGCGGGAGTATCAGGGATTGGCGGCTTCGGCGACTCCCGTCACCGTCAGGGTTTCGCCGAGTTTACGGGGATTCTTGGTCATGCGGCGGCGTTGTTTGCCGTAGACCGATTTCAGGCGCCGCTCCAGCGCATTGAATGCATCGCGAATGGCAACGTAAATGTCTTCGTGGGCATGGTTGTCGTGCTGATTATGGCTCACCGCGATGTCGTGGTTTGGAACCATGGCTTCGACGCCGACGTGATAGACCTTGCCCTTGTGATGGTTGTTATGCGGCGTTTCGAGGATTACTCGAAGACTCTGGATTTCGTCGCAGTAGCGTTCGAGTTTTTCGACCCTTTTTAAAACGATCTCTTCAACGGATGGGGAGTATTCAATGTTACGGAAAACAACCTGAGTATCACTAATCATAGATGCGCCTCCTGTACGCGAGATTCTCTAATTAGGACCATCATTTGTTGCATCATGCGGCTCTCTGCGTTCCTGATGCTTCGTCAGTTCCTGACCGGACCTCAGAGCCCCTGATCATCATGTGATGCCCGGAGCACGCTGAATCAAGTCGTTAAAACTGGCCGAGAACCAAATTTTTTTCCTGAAAATTTTGTGTCCTTGCGTCATCGATACTACTCCCCGCGACTTCACTGTCAAACTTTTTAAGGTGCAGTTTTGGCCCAGCGCAAATAAACCCGCAAGCCAAAAAAAAGCGCTTGTCAGTATTGAGGCGCGGTGCTTAGATATTGCATCGATTTTTGCAGTACCCTCCGGTTCGACTGATTTTCCGCAGTTTTTTCGCTTCTGTAACGTTTCCCCTCCTGTAACTCGCCCTCCTGTAACTCGCCCTTCTGCAACGACGCCTCCACCATACGGCGTCGTGCCTGCTATGTTGAGCTGCTGCGATAACACCAGTGCCAGGGTTCGTACTGCACACCAAAGGAATTGTCGCGCGGAAAGGACATGTGGAAACCGAAAGTATTTGCATGCCGTGTCAGCCACGCGAAGGCCGCACTGTGCTCGAAATCGATTTCGAGATGAGGATAGCCTGCACAGCCGATGTCGAGCGCGCGCCCCGTGTGATGCTCGCTGTAACCCGGGGCAGCATTGACGGCAAGAATCGCCGCAATACTGTCGCCGCGCGCGAGTTTGCGCTGGATGAGATCGCGCTGGTACGCAACGCTGCGAAACGCCGACACGAGCTGCAGCTCGACACCGTCGCGTGCTGCGGCCGCTTTCATATCCGTCCACGCCGCAAAGGCTTGCGCGTCGAGCTGCGGTTGCCGGCCGAACACATCGAGCTCGGTGTCGACCAGGTCCACGCACTCCGGCTGCCGGGGTATGCCGCAGGTTGCGGCATAGGTGGCGGGTATGCCGAGCGCCGCGAAGATGGCGTCCAGAGTCTCGCTTGCAGGGTTTGCTGAGTCTGCGGGCTTGTTTGTCACACTGTGTCCTGCTGTCGGGGGCTGCAATGGTAAACGCCGGCATCGTAGACGCGTGGTCTGCCGGCAGCAACTCGAGGCACTGGCATTATTCTCATATTTTTTGGCCCTATTACCATAAATATAGCGCGTAAACCTTTCTAAGATGGACCCGTTTCCAACGACGGATCCCCACCCATGTCCCATCTGCCTGTCATCGTTAGCTTTGGTGGCATCAGCCCGGCCGGCCGCAGTTCTTTCCACTACGGTTACCAGCGGCTCATCTTTGACGCGCTGTCACAGGCCGACCAGCAACGCACACTGCAGAACCTCGCCGTGCTTACCGGCCGCCTCAAGCAGGAACAGGGCCTGTGGCTCGACGCAAACCGGCAGCCGGTCGACCTCCAGGCCTTCCTGCAACAACAGGGGCAGAGCCTGCTCGAGGGCACGCTGATCCGCAAACTCGAATCCAATCTCTTCGATCCCATGCAACTGCTGATGCAGAGTCCGATGACGCTCGAAAGCCCGAGTGAGGCCGGCCACCTCGTCTTCACACTGCCGCTGCGCAAACTGCCCACTGCGTTGCCCGCAGGCTGGCAGGTGCTCGACAACGACGGCAAGACCTGTCGCATACAGGCGCAGGGCGGCCTCGATGTCCTCGTGCGCGACTATTACCAGTGCCCAGTGAATAGCGCAGGCCAACTCCCGTCCGGCTTTGCGCCGGAAACCCTGTATGCGGCGCGCAGTCATCCGCGCGGCCTGCAGCTGACGATCTTCGGCGCGTCCGACGCGCTGTATGCGCTTGGTATCGACTGGGACCTGATCCGCTCGAAAGTGCCTGCCGACAAGATCAGCGTTTACGCCGGCAGCAGCATGAACCAGCTCGACTACGACGGTTACGGCGGCCTGATGAAGGCGCGACTGCTCGGCAAGAAGATTACCTCGAAGCAGTTGCCGCTGGGCTTCGGCGAAATGCCGGCCGACTTCATCAACGCCTACATGCTGGGCCACGTCGGCAACAGTGGCACCAACCTCGGCGCCTGCGCCTCGTTCCACTACAACCTCAGCCAGGCGCTGCGCGATATCCGCTCCGGCACTCACCGCGTGGCCGTCGTCGGCACCAGCGAAGCGCCGATTACTCCGGACATCATCGAGGCCTTCGCCAACATGGGCGCACTGGCCGACGACGAGAACCTGCTGAAGCTCGACGCGCAACTCGGCCGCACCACGCCAGACCATCGCCGCGCCTGTCGTCCCTTTGGCGACAATATCGGATTCACGCTGGCAGAATCCGCGCAGTTCATCGTGCTGTTCGACGACGCGCTCGCCCTCGAGCTTGGCGCCACGATCCACGGTTCGGTCAACGACGTATTCATCAACGCCGATGGCTTCAAGAAATCCATCGCGAGTCCCGGCGTCGGCAATTACCTGTCGATGGCCCGCGCCACCGCGGCGACGCGCGCCGTTGTCGGGGAAGCTTCGCTGCGCACCCGCACCTTCGTGCAGGCACACGGCACCAGTACGCCGCAGAACCGCGTCACCGAATCAGCCATCTTCAGCGACATCGCGCGGCATTTCGGTATCAGCAAATGGCCAGTCACGGCCATCAAGTCATACCTTGGCCACTCAATCGCGTCGGCCGGTGCCGACCAGCTCATCATGACACTCGGCACCTGGAAGCACGGTGTCATCCCCGGAATCCTGACGACGCAGAAGATTGCGGACGACGTCACGACAGAGGGGCTGGAGTTCCTGCTGGCGCACAGGGAAGTTGGCGCCGACGGCATGGATGCCGCAATCCTCAACTCCAAGGGCTTTGGCGGCAACAATGCCACCGCGTCGATTTTGTCGCCCGCCTTCACGCGGCGCATGCTCGAGACGCGCCATGGCAAGCAGGCGCTGGCGACCTGGCAGCAGCGCAATGAGGCGGTCACTGAAAAAGCGGCGAATTACGAAGCACGCACGAATCGCGAACAGGTCGCACCGATCTACAACTACGATCATGACGTGCGCGAGGGCAAGGACCTGCGTTTCGATGGCAACAAGCTGACACTGCGTGGCTACGAGTCGATCGACCTCGACATTCCGAATCCCTACGCGAATATGATCAGTCGCTGAGCCTAGTCCGCCGCATCCGTATCGGTGGCCTGGAACGACGCCAGCTCCGTCTTGTGCACGTACCACTTTCCGCGCAGCGAGCCTCCGCGGTAGAAGCCGCTACTGATGCGTGCGATTACGCGCTCTTCCGGCATGCCCGCCGCCAGCGCGAACTCCGTCGACGGCAAATATTCGCCGAGTTCCGTCTCCTTGAGAGTTTTCCTCGAGCGCCTGTTGTAGAGGACCGCATGGATCACGGCGCCTGCTCCTGCGCCCACGACAATGACGATATAAATGCCCAGTATCAGCGCCAGGATCTGGAACAACAGGAAGATCAGCAGTCCACGCGAGAAGACGAAGCCGGCTGCGATCAATACGAAGAACAGAGCGCTCAACCCAAACAACAGGTGCTTGACGCCCTTCGCGGCGCCCGTGATCGCCGTAATCAGCATGCCGGCCATGAAGGCCGCGAGAATGAGGTAAAGGGCGACATCTTTGATGATGGAGTTGTAATCCATGGCGCTTCCGGCTTGCGATCCCGCGGAAGCGACAGTGTAGCGCCTATGCCGCGAGCCCGAGCAACTTCTCCGCGTTCCTGTAATAAATCTTCGCGCGATCCTCTTCGCTGATGTCGAGCTCGTCGATGATCTTGATCGTCTCGCGGATGTACATCGGGCCCTTCTCTGGATCGAAGGGCGCGTCGGAGGCGAACACGACCTTGTCGGCACCGAAGAAGGCCAGGCTGCACAGCGTTGCCGCCTTCGAGCCAAATACGGCCGTGTCCGCGTAGAACAGCTTGAAGTAATCGAGCGGGCGCTTCTTCAGCTCTTTCAACAGTACCGTGTAATCGACCGAGGAGGTACGCGCGCCGAGCTGATCCCAGCCCGGTCCCACACGACCTTCGAAGAAGGGGATCATGCCGCCGCCGTGGTGCGTAATGATCTTGATGTGCGGATGCCGATCGAACAGCTTCGAGAACACCAGGCGCGCCATCGCCGCCGACGTGTCGTATGGCCAGCCGAAGGTCCACCAGATTTCGTACAGCGAACGGTCTTCGGTCTGGTAGTCGGCAAAGCTTGCGCCACGCGCCGGATGGATCCAGATCGGCCTGTCGATCCTGGCCATGTAATCGAACACGCAGTTGAAGTCGGGATGATCGAGCGGCTTGCCCTTCACGTTCGAAAACACCTGCACGCCGCATGCACCAAGCTTTTCCATCGCGTGCTTCGTTTCAGCGAGCACCGCTTCCGGGTTGCCCATCGGGATCGAGGCAATGTAGCCGGGGAAGCGCTCTGGATACTTGTCGCACAACTCCGCCATGTCCTCGCTGCCAACACGCGACAGCATCGATTGCTGTTCCGGATTCGCCACGATTTCGAGCGGTGGCGATGCAAGCGACAGTATCTGCTGGTATTCGTCAAATCGGTCCATAACCCGAAAGCGCTCGTCGAGTTCGGTCATCATCGGCACGGCTTCCGAGCGGCGCGTGATGTCAGTCATTTTGCCGGTGGTTTCGCGCAGTTTTTCATAAAACCGTGCGGGCCAGATGTGATTGAATATATCGATTTTTTTCATGAGACCTTTGGCGGTAGCTGTAGGATGAACGACAAAATATGTTAGGCTGCCTCGACGACGCAACAGGGCGCTTCGACGCGACACATGTCACTTTTCGCGGGGATTTTTATGATTATCAGCCGTGCTATTGCAAGAACATTTACAAGAACGTTCACAAGAACAATTGCACTCGGCGTGTTGCTCGCATCCACCGTACAGTCCGGTTCGGTGTTTGCGCACCACGCGTTCTCCGCGCAGTACGACGCGGACGCGCCAGTCAAATTTACCGGCGTCGTCGTCAAGGTCGAGTGGCTCAATCCACACGCGTACTTCTACGTGGACGTCGAAGATCCAGCGACCGGTGCAGTGACCACCTGGGCTTGCGAGCTCGGCTCGCCGGTATCGATGCAGCGCCAGGGCTGGACGCGCGAAGCGCTCGTACTCGGCGAAACGCTGGAAGTCGAAGGCAGCAAGGCACGCGACGGCAGCGCCTCGATGAGCGCGAGCGCAGTAGTCGTCGAAAGCAGCGGCCAACGCCTGTTCTCGCGCCAGCCCCTGAACTGACACGAGCACGTGAACATGAAGATGCCTGTTTCCCTCCGTTCACTTGCGCTGTCTTTGGCAGCACTGGTGTCCTGCAACGCGGCCCTTGCGCAAAACGAAGAAGCGCTCGCGAACTATGATCCGAACGCGGCAAGTCCGCGCTTTGCCGACGGCACGCCCATCCTTGGCCCCGACGCCGATGGCATGGGTTACTGGGATCGCGGCACCGGCCCGATGGTTGGCGGCGCAAACTATCCGGCAGCGGACGCCATTCCCTTCAAGCCCTGGGCCCGTGCGCTGTATGACTATCGCCAGGCCACACTCGCGAAGGACGATCCGCACGTGCGTTGCGTGCCGCCGGGCGCGGCCCGCCAGTTTGCCGTGCCCTTCGGCATGCAGATCGTGCAGGCGCCGCACATGAACAAGATCTACTTTCTGTCTGGCGGCTCCACGCGTCCCTGGCGCGAAATCTTCATGAACGTCGACAGCCATCCGGAGTACCTGAACCCCACCTACTTCGGCCATTCGATCGGCAAGTGGGAAGGCGACACGCTGGTCATCGACACGGTGGGCTTCAACGAACGCTTCTGGCTGCATCGCGACGGCTTTCCGCACACGGAATCGCTGCACCTGACCGAACGCATCTCGCGCCCGCGCCACGGCCTGCTGCGCTACGAAATCACCATCGAGGATCCGGCTGCCTACACGGCTCCGTGGTCGACAGCCTGGGAGAAAGAGTGGACGCCCGGCGAAGAACTCATCGAGTACTTCTGCCAGGACAACAATATCGACCAGTACCACATGATGGGTGCCGACAGCGTCGCGCAGTAAGTCACAGGCGGCAGAGCCGCTCCGCGGCTGTCGCCAGCGTCGCTGCGCTTTTCGCAAAACAGAAGCGAACCAGGCGCTGCCCCGGTGGCGGGTTGTCGTAAAAAGCCGACAGCGGAATCGCTGCTACTCCCTTTTCGCGTACGAGCCACTCGCAAAACTGTTCATCGGTTTTGTCCGGCGCGATCGTCGTGTAGTCCGCTAGCTGGAAATAGGCGCCGGCAACGGGCAACAAGCGCAGACGCGAGCCCTGCAGCAAAGCCCTGAACTCGTCGCGACGCGCCTGGTAGAAGGCCGGCAGGTCCAGATGGTGCTGCGGCTCGTGTTCGAGCATGTCGGCAAGCGCGTATTGGGCGGGACCAAAGCTGCTGAAGGTGAGGTACTGATGCACCTTGCGGAACTCCGCCGACAGGGCGCGCGGCGCCACGCAATAGCCGATCTTCCATCCTGTGCAGTGGTAGGTCTTGCCGAAGGAACTGACGATGAAGCTGCGTGCCGCAAGCTCCTGATGACACGACAGGCTTTGATGCGAAGCGCCGTCGAACACGATGTGTTCGTACACTTCATCGGACAACACGAAGATATCGCGCTCACAGACCAGCTCCGCAAGTGCAGCAAGATCGGCTGCGGTGAAGACCGAGCCGCAGGGATTATGTGGCGAGTTGACGATGATCATGCGCGTCTTGCGTGTCACGGCGCGCCTGACGCGTTCCCAGTCCACGCAAAAGCTACCCTCGACCAGGCTGACATGCACGGGTGTCCCGCCACTGAGCAGAATCGCGGGCTCGTAGCTGTCATAGCAGGGATCGAGCACGATTACCTCGTCGCCGCTGCGCACCACGGCCGCGATCGCGGCAAAGATTGCTTCCGTTGCACCCGAGGTCACCGTCACCTCGCTGTCGGCATCGACACTGCGCCCGTACAGCGCCCGCACCTTGTGCGCGATCTGTTCGCGCAAGAGTGCCACGCCGGTCATTGGCGCGTACTGGTTCAGTCCGGCCTGCATGGCCTCATGCAGTTTGCTTCGCAAGCGCTGCGGGGCTTCGAAATCGGGGAAGCCCTGTCCCAGATTGACGGCCCCGTGTTCAAGCGCGAGCTGGCTCATCACGGTGAAAACCGTCGTGCCGACCTTAGGTAATTTGGTATCGATATGCATGGCAGCAATGGTATGCCAGCGCAGATACCGGCACAAAAGAAAGGGGCCCGCAGGCCCCTTTTGATCACGCGACGTTCACCGTCACGCACGCGCCGGCCGCAAATCCACGATCCCGTCGGCGGCATCGATTTCGCGCCGCCTGCTCGGCGGCGTCCAGAACCGCGGCTTGATGGGCAGCAACATCACGGCGCCGAGCATCGCCACGCCGCCGAAAATAATCATGCCCCAGGTGTAGTCGCCGTTGAGGTCGTACAGGTAACCGAGCACCGGTGGCCCCACCGCGAAGCCGAGGTTCACGGCGACCGAGACGAGGCCGATCGTCAGGCCAAGGTTGCGTGGCCCGAGGTAATGCTTCGTCAGGATCGGCGCCTCGACGATCATGCCCCCGTGCGCGATGTTGCGTACCGTCAGGAACAGCGTGAGCGTGGCAATCCCGGCTACCGGCAATGCCAGCAACACGGAGATACCGAGCAGGAAGTAGAAGAAGCGGATGCCGGGAATCGAGTAGTGGTCATAGAACCAGCCTGAGGCGATCTTGGCGAGCACCGCAAGGATGCCCATCGCGCTGACGAGCCAGGCGAAGGAGTTAAGCGACATCCCCCGGTCAAGCCTCAGGAACGACACGTAGTTCTGCATCAGCGCCTGGTCGACTGCCGAGGCGAGGAAGATAGACGCCGCCAGCAGCCAGAAGCCCTTGTCCTTGCTGACTTCGAGGAAGTGGCCCCATAACGTCAGCCCACCAGCATGACCCGCGGACTTCGCATTGATGACGTCCTGCGTGGCGCCCTTCTGCGACATGAAATAGATCCACAGCGGAGCGGACACGAGGAATGAACCAAGACTCAGCACACCGAAGATGAAACGCCAGTTATGCCCTGCCGCGAGCATTGGCTCCCACACCCAGGGCATCGCCACCTGGCCCATGCTGGTGCCGCCCAGAACGATGCCAATGGCAACCCCCTGGTTGATGTCGAACAGACGCGAGATGACGACTTTCATCGCCGCAACGATCGAGGCCGCGGACAAGCCGAGCATTGCGCCGGCGAGATAATAGATCGGCAGGTTCGTCGCAATGAGGAATAGCGCCATTGCGATACCGCCGCTGAGCGCACCCAACAGTACCGCAACCTTGCCGCCGATCTTGTCGATGAGAATGCCCATGCCGAGCGCCGAGCCGGCGCCCACGAGAAACTTGGATGAGGAGATGCCGTTGGCCTGCGCGTTGGTCCAGCCAAACTCTTCCATCGCCGGCACATAGATCCACGGCAGCGAAAAGTTCGGCACGCCAAATGAAAAGAACACGAGTGCGAACGCGATCAGCAGGATGACCCAGTTATCCATCAGTTCCCGCAGTGTAGTTTTCGGAATCATGCTCCCCCCAGGTACCTGTCACGCCCTGGCTTCAGCGAAGGCGCATCACGCTGGAGCCGTGGCGCATGCATGTCACGCCGCCGCATCAGCGAATGTAGTTTGATTTATTCTCGAGTGATCCTGAATGCACTGTCCTTGCCGCCCTGCGTCCAGGACCCTTCCATGAAACGATTCAGCGAACCGATTTCCTGCATAACGGCGCTGAAGCTGATCGCTTCGCCGTCACGGTTCTGCGTCGTGACATCGATCTTCCAGTTGGGAGCGTCGTGCGTGGCCTTTTCGAAGCGGTAGGAATTGCGGCCCGGATTGATCATGCCGTTCAGCTGCTCGCCATCGTAGTCCATGATGATGACGACAGGCTGCGCATCGGCGCCTTCACCGATAGTGCCGCGCCACGTGCCTTCGTAGGGATGACCTTCCTGCGCGCTGACACTGCCGCAACATGCCAGTGCGATGGACGCTGCGGCAAGCAACCTGAACAACCCGTTCATCAACTTCATGATCCCCCCGATGCGATGCCTCATTCGTTGATGAGTACATCGCGATACTAGCACATCCGCGTTCGCTGTCGCGTCGAGGTGACGGGCCTGCAAGCTGTCGCTTGTGCCGTGTTAAACGCCGACTGTATAGCGTTATAGCACCGAACGGTCCGGTCCCTCCCACTCACTTCCAGCAGGCAAAGCCCTGCGCGGTGCCCGTGCCGGCAATGGTGCGATAACAAGGTACGTAGCCGATCGTGCCGCCCTGCAAGGGAGTATCGAACAGCGCGCCAGCGGCGGCGATCCAGTTGCGAATTTCAGAGGTGCCCTGCATCAGGGTCGTCTGCGGCACGCTGTGCATGAAGCGTACATCGCGCTGCGCTATCGCGTTCAACAGGGCATTGTCGAAGTCTTCGTCGATCGTGAAGTGGGTTAGCCCCCCGGAGCCGATCATCGCCACTTTCACATCCTGCTTCCAGGCCCTGATCGCCCTGCCGATGAGCTGGCCCATCTCAAAGCAGCGCTTCGAGGTCGGCTGGTTCGGCGGAAAAAAAGTATTCGTGATGATCGGCAGGATGGGTACTGCGTGGTCTTCCATGATGCGCCGGATGACCCAGCTGAACGCGTGCGGCGTGCCGATGTGATGATGCGTGCCGGTATCCGGCCACTGCTTGCTCGCGGCAAAGTCGAAGCCGGACTCGGCGCCCATCTCGAATACGATGTCCGCGAGTTCCGGCAGGCCGGGCCAGACGACTGGCTGTTCCGGACGATAGGCCCACTCACTCTCCTTGATGCCGACCGGCAAGCGCGCCGCGCGCTCGTGATCCACGGGCTTCTGCCAGAAATCCTTGCCGTGATACACGGTGAACATCGGCTGCATGCTATCCTGGATCAGCTCGCGCTGGTCGTTGCCCATGATGACGCAGACATCGGGTTTTTCCTGCTTCCAGATTTCGGCGAGCGTCGCGACACCCTGCTGGCACAGCGCATGCCGTCTGGTGCGCTCCTCGAGCGTGATCTGCGTGGCGAAATTTTCGTGGCTGCGCAGCTGCGCCAGCTCCTCGAAGGAATACTCGCGGTTGCGGAACCAGTGCCGGATCCGGTGATCATGCGGTACACGCAGCATCCACTCTTCCGGCGTGGTGTTGAGAATCGGGCCGTGCGTGGTCCACATGCCGAGGGTGATGCTTGCCATGTTGATCGCTCTCCACGTCGTACCCCGCGACCGGTCACGCCGCAGCGCTGGCGACGGCTGAAGAGGGGGCGACGCTCGTCAGACGTTCAGATTGAAGACCTTCTTCGCGTTCCCTTCGAATATCTTGTACTTGTCATCCGCCGACAACCACTCGATCGACTGGACCAGCGGCACAGTCCTGTCGTACGTCTCGCCGGTTTCATGATTGATCGACGAACCCACGCCGGGACATTCGGAGCCATACAGGATCTGGTCTGGACCCACGACGCGGATCAGCAATTCCAGTGCTTCCTTCGAATACAACACCGTGTCGAAGTACATCTTGCGCATGCGGTCGATGAACAGGCCCTGGCTGAAGCTGCCCTGCGCGCCGCTTTTTGCCGAGCCTGCATTGAAGCGACCGATCTGGTACGGCATCGCGCCACCGCCGTGCGACACGACGATCTTCAGTTCCGGCAAGTCGTCGAACACGGCTGAATTGACGAAGCCATAGACGGCCGTGGTTTCTTCGTTGACGAAGTAGAGGCTGTAAGGTTCGCGCTGCGGGAAGCGCGACCCGGCGGTGTGGATGTGTAGCGGCACGTCGAGCTCGATGGCCTTTTCATATAGCGGATACCAGTAGCGGTCGCCCATCGGTGGCGCTTTCTGGCCATCGTTCTCGTAGGGGTCGGGGTTCAGCAGGAAACCCTTGAAACCATATTCTTTCACGCAGTGTTCCATCTCGGCGAACACCACGCTCACCGGTTCGCCGCCCTGCTGCGGAATGCCGCCGACGCCAAAAAACCTGTTCGGGAACAGGCGCACGCTGTCGGCGATGATGCGGTTGCACTCGTGGATGTACCACTCCACGAGATAGCCGGGCTTCTCCGAGTGCATCGTCTGGAACGGGCGCGGCGAGATCAGCTGCATGTCGAGGCCATTGTTCGTCATGTGCTCGATATGCCCGCATGGCGCCATTTCCTTGCGGTTCCACGCGGCGATGAGCTGCTCGTCCGTGTAAACAACCTTGCCGCGACCGTGCGAACCGCGGTGTGACACCAGGCCGGCCTTGTACACCGCGAGTTGCGGCGGCGCGGACATGTGGGCATGGCAATCGATGATCACTGACGGCTCCTTCTCTCTATTCGCTGCTATTGGTGTATTACTATTTATTGAAGACTGAACGTCGCTTCCAGTCCTGCGCACTACCGGGTCGGCGTCTGCAGCGAATGGTACTTCATCAGGGCGCGTGCCTCGCCGATGGTCTTGCCCTGCTCGAGCATCTCGCGGATTTTCTGTTCCGCGGCGTCGATCTGCTCGGCGACTGCCAGCACTTCGTCTTCGCGCGACTTCGGAATGCAGATGACCCCGTCGGCGTCGCCGCGAATCAGGTCACCCGGTTGCACGCGCGCATCGCCAATATTGACCGGCACCTGTTCCGCATCGACCTGCACGCGGTCCTTGCCGGTGCGCATCGAATAACTACGCGAGTAGATCGGATAACCGAGGCTGAGGCAAAGATGCACGTCGCGACAGGCGCCGTCGATAACCGTACCGGCCAGTCCCTTCTTGTGTGCGAGATAGGTGAGGATGTCGCCCCACACAGTGGCATCCTCGCGACCGCCGTTGTCGATGACCGCCACCGTGCCGGGGCCGAGCTTGTCGATGAAGTCGCCGACGGTACCAGGCTTCTCGGCATCGAGCGGACCGTACAGGATGGTGTAGGCGCGGCCGGCGAGCCGGAAGTTCTGGTCCCGCGGCTTGATACCGAGACACTGTCCCGCGATGCGTAGCTTGTCGAGCGCATCGCTAAGCGTCGCGGTGTCGAGCTTCGCTACGCGTTCGATGTTCCTGTCGGTCATCTACTTGCCCCCTTTCAACATGTTCTCGTAGTTCGTGCCCATGACCAGCGATACCGGCTTGCCGGCGAGCACGTCACGCGTCATCAATCGCTCTTTCTCGGCGACCATCTCCGCCACTATCAATATTTCCTCGATACGCGCCGCCGGAATGAATACCACGCCGCTGCCGTCGGCGATTACGTAGTCGCCTGGCGCGACGATCGCATCGCCCACCTGTACTGGAATATCGAAGGCTTCTTCCCAGACGCGACCGCGCGCGGTGTGCGGCGTCGTATACCGTGAAAACACGGGAAAACCGATTTCCTCGTATTCATCGATGTCGCGCGCGGGACCTTCCATGATGACGCCGCGCACGCCTTTTGCCTGCGCCGCGTTGGCGAGCACACCGCCCCAGCCTGCGCAGTCGATGCCCGTGCGCTGTTCGACAACAATGACGCTGAGATCGTCGGCGGCTTCGATGGCGGCAGTGCCAAGATGGCGTCTGGACCCCCCTGCAGGCGCTTGCGCGTGCAGCTTCACCGTGTGCACGGTGCCGGCAATGCGCTTGCGCGTGGAACGGCGCGGCAGTCCTGAATGAGCGCCTTTCAGGCCCAGCGTATCGAGGGCATCGGATACCGCGCAGGCATCGAGCTTTTCGAGTCTCGCAACGAACTGTGCGCGTATCGTCATGGGTTCCCCTGATACTGTCGAGCCGTTAAAAAAGCCGGGGGATGATAACCGAATCCACCAAGGGGACAAAGACGATACACTTTTACGTGTTTTTCCGATTGCGTGTTTTCGAGAAGGTGCTCTAGGCTGAAAAAACAGGAGATTCACAGAACGGTGGACCCATGTACCTCAAGCTGCTGGAACAACACGTCAAGACCGGAATTCTGCACCTGCATTTGCCGAACGGCCGCAACTACACCTTTGGTCGCGAAGGCACCGAAGCGCATTGGCATGTCGGCGACGACCAGACGATGCAGCGCATCGCCAGCGACTGGGAATTCGAACTCGGCGAAACCTATCTCCAGGGCCGCTGGCATGCAGGCACGACCGGCCTGCGCAACCTGCTGACCGTACTGCGCAGTAACTTTGCGACGCATCAGTCGCAGTCCAAGCGCTGGCTGCAACCGATCGCCAAGCTTCTCACTGAATGGAATCGCATCACGAAGAGTTATGCGAACGTCGCGCACCACTATGACGTACCCGAAGCGGTGTTTCGCAGATTCCTCGATGACGAAATGTTCTATTCCTGCGCCTACTATCAGACACCCGCGCTGACGATCCACGAAGCGCAGCAGGCCAAGGCGCGGCACATTGCAACGAAGCTACTGATCAAGCCCGGCGACAGCATCCTCGACATTGGCTGCGGCTGGGGCAGCATGGCCTTCCACCTCGCGCAGCATTACGACTGCGAAGTCACCGGCATCACACTATCCCGCGAACAACTGGCAGCGGCGAAGCGCGAGCAGGAACGGCGCGGCCTGAAGAACGTCCGCTTCGAGATGGCCGACTACCGCGAGCACCGCGGCGCTTATGACCGCATCGTCAGCGTCGGCATGTTCGAGCACGTCGGCAGGCCCTTCCATGAAAGCTATTTCCAGCAGGTGCGCGACCTGCTTAAGTCGAACGGCGTGGCGCTGGTACACACGATCGGCCGCACTGGCCCGCCCGGGGTGACAAATCGCTGGATACTGAAAAACATCTTTCCCGGCGGCGGCACGCCCTCGCTGTCGGAACTCGCCACGGCGATCGAGAGCAGCCGGCTGAAAACCACCGATGCCGAAGTATGGCGCCTCCATTACGCCGCCACGCTGCAAGCCTGGTACGAACGCTTCGCGCAGCACCGCAGCGACATCGTCAGCATGATGGGCGAGCAGTTCTACCGCATGTGGGAGTTTTACTTCGTATCCTGCGAGTCGGCCTTCCGCTACTCCGACCTCGTGGTCTACCAGCTGCAACTGGCGAAGCAGCATGGCGCGGTGCCGATCACGCGCGACTACCAGTATCGCTCGGATGTGACGGCCGAGGATGCGCTGTACCGCTCGCTGGCGGCTGCACTGTAGACGCTGGCTTTGTCTGCAATCGCCGCGTCATTGCTGCAGTGGCGCAGGCGCGCTGCTTCACCAGTCCGTACGGTCCGGCAACAGGCCGCGCAGTTCCGCATCGGTGAGATTGCGCCACTGGCCCGGCTTCATGTGCGCCAGTTTGATGTTCGAAATCCGGATGCGGCGCAGTTGCCGCACGCTCTGGCCCAAGGCCGCCGCCATCAGGCGTATCTGCCGGTTCAGGCCCTGCGTCAATATAATGCGAAAGCCGAATTTGTTGTGCTTGTAGGCCTTGCACGGCAGCGTCTTCTGCCCATGGATCGTCACACCGCGCATCAGGCCGCGCAGGAAGTCGTCGCTGACCGCATGGCCGACCTCGACGAGATATTCCTTCTCATGCTTGTTCTCCGCGCGCAGGATTTCGTTGACGATGTCGCCATTGCTTGTCAGCAGGATCAGCCCTTCCGAATCCTTGTCGAGCCGGCCGATCGGGAACACGCGCCTGGGATGATCGACCTCGTCGATGATGTTCCCCTTGACGTTCTCTTCCGTGGTGCAGGTAATGCCGACCGGCTTGTAGAACGCGATGTAGACATGCTTCTTGCCCGCTTTCAACGCCGCCGGCCTGACCTCCACGCCATCGACTTCCACGACCACGCCTTCCGCGACCTCGGTGCCGATACTCGCGGCGATTCCGTCCACGGTCACCGAGCCCGCGGCGATCAGGCGATCGGCTTCGCGGCGTGAGCAAAAGCCTTGCTCGCTGAGATATTTGTTCAAACGCATAAGTCACCCTTCCTATAACAGCGGCGAGCATAAGGTAGTGAGGCCACGGGTCGCAAATGGCGCCACAGCGCACCGTTGTCGTTGCGCGGCACAGCAAAAGCCTCCAGCATGCGCGCATTCACCGAGCAAGGAATTTCGATGCGTCTCGATAACAAACTCGCACGCTGGCAAGAGGCGGGCCTGCTGCAGGCCGAGCAGCGCAGCGCGATCCTCGCCTACGAGCAACAGCACGCGCTTGGCTGGCAGGGCGGACTGGCTGTCCTCGGCGTGCTGGCCATCGTCATCGGCGTGCTCGCGATCATTGCCGCGAACTGGCAGATCATGCCGCCCTGGCTGAAGCTTGGCGCGCACCTCTTGCTGAACACTTTGCTTGCGCTAGGTGTGTTACGCCAGTGGCAGCGGCCCGTCGTGGCGCAACTGTGCCTGCTGGCCTGGTATGGACTGACGCTGACCTGCATCGGCCTGATGGGCCAGGTTTTCCATCTTGCCGGTAGCACCGCAGGAGCGCTGTTGCTGTGGACGCTGCTGAGTTCCGCTGCCGTCATCGCCGTTGGCAACAGCAAGCTGGTGTTGTTGCCCTGGGCGCTGGGCACGCTCGTGACGCTGTTCTTCGTTTACGCCGAGTACCTCAGTCCGCGGCTCGGCAGCGACTTGCTGTTGCCGTGGTTGCTGTTTGGCGCCATGTTGCCGGCGATTTTCGCGATGCTGGCGGCACGGCTCCCGCGCCCGCAGTGGCAGCCGCTGAACCAGCAGGCGCTGTGGCTCGCGGGCCTATTGCCAATTCTGACCGCCGGCATTGTCTGCCAGCTCTGGTATTTCGATGAGGCTCGCGCCGTCGTGGCGGCACCGAGTGTGCTCGTTGCCACGCTGGCGGTCGCCGCGCTTGCGGTAGCGCTGGTCTGCAATAGCCGCATAGCGGTGCCGGAATGGCTCGACAGCGTTGGCAATTTTCGCCTCCTGCTGCTTGGCGCCTGCGTCCTCATCACGCTGCCATTCCTGTGGTCCGGAATCGAGTCGGAATGGATCGCAGCCTTCAGCTTCATCAGCCTGTGGCTGTTGCTCGGCTGGCTCGGGCATCGCACGCGCAGTCAACGCCTTGTCTCGCTCGCGATCGGCATCATCGCGCTGCGCATCTTCATCATCTATCTCGAGGTATTTGGTTCGCTGCTACAGACCGGCTTCGGCCTGATCTTCAGCGGCGCGCTGCTGCTTGGATTGCTCGCCTTCGCGCGCACGCTGAGCCGCAAGGTGAATGTCGCACAGGGCGACGGATCCGACACGGGAGAACAGCCATGAAACCGACGCTGAAGGGCGCACTGCTGCTGGTGCCGATGCTGGTCCTTGGCGGCATGAGCCTGCTGCACGAGTACAAGCGCAATACCGGCACGGCGTGGACAGTCCCGATCCTCGGTTATGACCCCCGCGACTTACTGAGCGGCCACTACCTGCAATTCCAGTACGCATGGAATTTCGCGCCGGGCGCTGCAGCAGGCACCTGCAGCGGCGAGGAGTGCGCGTTATGCACGCAGCAAGCCGGGGTCTTAAATCCAGAGGTAAGCCTCGTGCCGCTCGCCGATGCGCCAGCGGCCTGCGCCAGTTTCATCGCCGGCAGCGTGCCGGGCGCGGATCTGTTCTTCATCAGCGGCGCCACCGACAACCTGCAACGCTACTACATCCCCGAAAGCGAAGCCGACAGGTTGCAACAACTGCTGATGCCCAACACGACGGATACGGGACTGGAGGAGCTGCCGCAATTTTCGCTTGGCCTGCGGGTCACGTCTGCTGGCCGCGCCTACATCGAGGCGATGTATGTCGACGGCGTCCCGCTCGAGGACTGGCTCGCACGGTGAGCATGCGCGCTACTGCGGTTTGCCCGCCGCGCCCTCGCGATTCGGCCTGATGCGGATGCCCTCGAACCCGGAAGCGCTGACAGCCGGCGCAAACTCCGGAACGATTTCCGCAAGCACACGCCCCATCGCCCCGCTCGGCTGCGCAATGCCGAGCATCGCGGCGAGCGTCGGTGCAATGTCATGTACGGCAGCACCGGCGTGATACTCACCAGGCTTCACGAGGTTCGGCGCGCCCCAGAAAATCATCGGCACGTGCGTGTCGTAGGAATACGGCGAGCCGTGGTTGGTGCCGCCGAAGCCACCCGCAAGCCAGTTGGGCTCGTGGATGACGACGAGGTCGCCGGAGTGGGCCGTGTTGAAACCATTGCGCACGCGCCGGTCGAGCGCGTTGTCGCTACCGACAAGGCCTGCCTCGAGTTCGCTGCGCGTATACACGCGCGCAACATGCGGCTGCCTGCGCAGCACCTCGGCCGCGATGCCCTCGATGTCGGCATAGGCGATCGCCTGGCCTGCAAGCGGTTCACGCTTGAGGTAATAGGTGAAGTCGCCACCGCCTTCGACGTAGTCGGCGGCACCGAAGGCCGCGTCGAGTGCGTCTTCTACCGCAGCGCGTTCTTTCTGCGCGTCGTAGCGACCGCCCGGTAATTGCTTCGCGACATTTTCCTCAGGCACCGGCGCCACGCCATGATCCGCGGTGAACACGACGAGCACATTGCCCGCGCCCGCCTGTGCTTCGGCCGCCGCCAGTAGTTCACCAACGCGCGCGTCGATGGCGAGCGCCATCTCGCGGATCAGCGGTGTATCCGGACCACTCGCGTGCCCCACGTAGTCCATCGCCGAAAAGCTGACCGACAGCACATCGGTTTGCGTATCGGTGCCGAGCTCCTCTGCTTCCAGTACGGTCAATGCAAAATCGAGCACGAGCTGGTCGGCGAAGGGCGAGGCGTCGATCTCGCCGTACAGCTCGGCACCGGCGGCCGGCATCGTCGCACCGCCCCACGCGCGCCCGGCAAAAGTGTCGGCATGTTTCGCGGCGTTGAATTCGTTGGCCCATGCGGGCAGCTCGGCGAAGTACCAGCTGCTCGACACGAAGTTGCCGCTCATGCCGTCGAACCAGAAGGCGCCGTCGGCCATGCGACCAGCCGGCAGGATCGCGCTGCGATCCTTCAGCGACACGCCGTACACCTTGCCGCCCTTGTCGGAAACTTTCAGTTCGTCGCCGATCGTCGACACCAGCAAGCGTTTCGGCGAAGCGCCCGCGCCGCCGCCGAGCGGCCTGACCTCGGCATCGGTGATGCTCTGCACGTTGCGGCCTTCCCCGCGCTCGTACCAGCCGTTGCTGGCGATGCCGCTGACAGAAGGCGTCGCGCCGCTGAGTATCGTCGAATGTCCCACCGCGGTGACGGTCGGAGCGGCTTCATAGTTTGCGTTGGTGAAGACCGCGCCTTCCTCGACGAGGCGCTTCAGCCCGCCGTCGAACTCGGCGCCAAAGCGGGTGAGGTAGTCGTAGCGCATCTGGTCGACGACGATCGCAAGCACGAGCGTCGGTCGTTCAGCAGACAGCAGCGGCGATTGCGCCTGCGCGGACAGCGGCAGCAGCATGAGCGCCGTGGCCAGCCTTGTGTACCTGTAATTATTTTTCACGGGGATTCCTCCAGAAGGCGCGGCAACTCTACATTATCGGACCTGATAGCTGAAGTCGGCCGCGCGCGATTGTCGCCTGCGGTTGTCAACAGCGCGTCAAGCGCTGGTAAACTTGAGGCCGCGGCAGCGTGCACATAAATGCAGCGCATTAAAACGGAGATATGCATGCAGGAGCTCGGCCAACGGATGCGGCAACACGGCGTCCGCGACATCTTTTTCGTGCATGGCACCTTTGCCGGCTATGACCCGCTCGGCATCTTCCTCGACGGCTACGACGGCGGCTTCTACCGGCAACTGGTCGGCCAGATCGCGAGCATGCTGCTACCGGGCGGCATCGCGCAGCTGCAGGGCTGGATCAAGCAGGGCATCGACGCGCGTGTCGGCGACATGGGCAATTTCCTGCGCTCATACGTCGAGACCTGTGCCGAGCGCCTGGACAATGACGTGTGCCGCACGCGCGTGCCCTTCGACTGGAGCGGCGCCAACCTGCACGGCGCGCGGCTCGACGCCACCGTGCGCCTCGCGGGCACTGTTGCGCGCAGCATCAAGAGCAACGCGATCCACGCCGACGAGCGCGTGCTGCTGATCGGCCATAGTCACGCGGGACAACTGTTCGCTCTGCTGACGCATTTTTTGCAGGACACCGGTCCGGCCGGGGCACTGATGGCCGATGTGCAACGCGAGATGCGTGCGGCTTTCGTCGAAGACCTCAACGTGATCCGTGGTGTGTGGCTGGATTTCGTCACATATGGAACGCCGGTGCGTTACCGCTGGGCGCGTTATGCGAAGCTCCGGCTGCTTCCGATCATCAACCACCGCTCAGAAGCGCGGCTCGACTTCCGCGCGATCTACGACGTGGCCGACGGCGACTACATACAACAGTGGGGAACCGAAGGCACCAACCTGCCGAGCTCGAGCCAGATCGAGCAGCGGCTGTCGGCAGTGCTGAACGATGCCGGCTTCGACCTGGCGAAAATCCTGGCAATGGCGCGGAAAAGTCTGGGTGGGCTGCCGCAGCCGCGCATGGAGCACCAGTATCCCGACGGTGAGCGCGTAGCGCCAAACCTGCTGATCGACTACAGGGACCAGCGCCCCGCCGGCAACCGGGACCCACTGTACTGCGGCCACGTGCTGCTGGGCCACGGCGCCTACACGACCTTCGCGAACATGGAATGCAGCACGCGCGCGATCGCCGATATGCTCTACGCCTGAATCCCGTCCGGCGCTGCGACCTTGCAGCGCAAGCGCATGACGAGTCCGACACACACAAGGCCTGAAACCATGATGCACGCAATGCTTCTGTCCGCACCGGGTCAGGCCCTCGTCTCCACGCAATTGCCGATCCCCGTGCCGCAGCGCGGCCAGCTACTCATCAAAGTGCGTGCCTGTGGCGTATGCCGTACGGACCTGCATGTCGTCGACGGCGAGCTGCCGCAGGCGCGCTATCCGATCGTTCCAGGGCATCAGGTTGTCGGCACGGTCGCCGGCATCGGCGCGAACCTCAATGGCTTCGCGCCCGGGCAACGCGTCGGCATCCCCTGGCTCGGCTACAGCTGCGGCCATTGCGAATACTGCTGCGAAGGCCGCGAAAATCTCTGCGGCGAAGCGCGTTACACCGGCTGCCAGATCGACGGCGGTTTTGCCGATTACTGCGTTGCCGACGCCCGCTATTGCTTCGCGCTGCCCGCCAGTTACGACGACGCCGCGGCGGCGCCGCTGCTGTGCGCCGGGCTCATCGGCTATCGCGCCTTGCGCCTCGCCGGCCCCGCGCAGCACATTGGCTTCATGGGCTTCGGCGCAAGCGCGCACCTGCTGTGCCAGGTCGCCGTGGCGACCGGGCGCAGCGTGTATGCTTTCACGCGGCCCGGCGCCAGCGCCGCGCAGGACTTCGCGCGCGGGCTCGGCGCGGTGTGGGCCGGCGCATCGGGCGATACGCCGCCGCGCAAGCTCGACGCCGTCATCATCTTCGCAGCGGCCGGCGATCTCGTGCCGGAAGCCTTGCGCCTGTGCAAGCGCGGCGGCCGCGTGGTGTGCGCCGGCATCCACATGAGCGAGATCCCGGCCTTCGCGTATGCGCTGCTGTGGGAAGAGCGCTCGCTATGCTCGGTCGCCAACCTCACGCGCCTGGACGGCATCGAGTTCCTGCAGCTCGCCGCGACGCTGCCGCTGCGCATCGAAACCCGGCAGTACGCGATGCATGCGGCCAACGCCGCGCTCGACGATCTGCGGCACGGACGTTTCAACGGCGCCGCCGTGTTGATGAATCCGGTTTGACCTGCGTCAGCCGCGTCTCCCGCGTGTACTGCTTCAATGGGGCAGGAAATTCCAGGGAGAGCCTCATCGATGAACACGAGAACCGGTCTCGCCGCGCTACTGTCCGCGCTGGCGCTGTTGGCAATGCAGGGTTGCACGCAATTGCTGCGCGGCGACGTCGTATCCTTCCACGAGGACAACCTGCCCCAGGGACAAACCATCCGCATCGAGGCGCTCGATCCAGACAAAGGCCGCAGCCTGGAATTCCGCGCGTATGCCGGCATGCTGGCCGAAGAGTTGCGCATGCTCGGCTACGTGCCGGTGGACGCTGCCGCGGCGACGCTGGTCGCCGAAATCGATTACGCGGTAACTGCTGAAGCCAGCGAAACGCGCTCGACGCGTCACTTCCCGCCTTATGTTCGCTATCACTTTTACTACGGCCAGTTCCGCAACCCCTTCTACTTCGGGTTCGACAACAGCTGGACTGACGAAATCACGACCACGCCCTCGTACCTGCGCCAGCTGAGCATGAACATCGTCAGCAACGACCGCCTGCGCAGTCACCTGTTCGAAGGACGCGTGCGCAGCAGCGGACGCCAGGGCGAGCTGGCCGAGGTCATGCCTTATCTCATCACGGCGCTGTTCCAGAACTTCCCTGGCGAAAGCGGCGTGACCAAGGTCGTTACGATCGAAATGGACGAATGATGGACAAGAAGCACACCTTTAACCTTGCCTATCTTCTCTTTGCCCTGTGGGTGGTGCTGCTGATCCAGTACTGGCTGAGCCTTGGCGCGCAGCGTGTTGAAATCAGCTACAGCGAGTTCGAACGTCACCTGGCGGCGGGCGACATTGCCCGCGTCAGCGTGGACAATCGCTTCATCAACGGCGAGTTCACGCGCGCCATCGAGGGCAAGACCCGGTTCGTGACGCCACGTCTCGAAGTCGCACTGGCCGCAAAGCTGGCGGAGCACGAGGTCGAGTACGGCGGTGTCGTCGAGGATACCTGGCTGGCGGCGCTGATCTCGTGGACGCTGCCTACGCTGCTGTTCCTGCTCGGCTGGTTCTTCGTGTTCCGCCGCTTCGCCGAACGCCAGGGCATGGGCATGGGTGGCCTGATGAGCATAGGCAAGAGCCGCGCGAAAGTGCTCATCGAAACCAGGACCGGTGTCACCTTCGTCGATGTGGCCGGCGTCGACGAAGCGAAGGAGGAACTGGTCGAGGTCGTGCACTTCCTGAAGGAACCCGAACATTTCCGCCGCCTCGGCGCGCATATTCCCAAAGGCGTGCTGCTGGTCGGCCCACCCGGCACCGGCAAGACCCTGCTTGCGCGGGCTGTGGCAGGCGAAGCCGGCGTCCCCTTCTTTTCGATCAGCGGCTCCGAGTTCATCGAGATGTTCGTCGGGGTCGGCGCAGCGCGCGTGCGCGACCTGTTCGAACAGGCCAAGCAGCGCGCGCCGGCGATCATCTTCATCGACGAACTCGACGCCCTCGGCCGCGCGCGCGGCATCGGCGCGGCCTACGGCGGCCACGACGAGCGCGAGCAGACGCTCAACCAGCTGCTGGCGGAAATGGACGGCTTCAATACCGCATCAGGCGTCATCATCCTGGCGGCGACGAACCGGCCGGAAATTCTCGATCCGGCGCTATTGCGCGCCGGGCGCTTCGATCGCCAGGTGCTCGTCGACAAGCCCGACAAGCGCGGGCGCGAACAGATCCTGCGCGTGCACATAGGCAAGATCCGCGTCGACAGCGGCCTGGACATTGCGACGGTTGCCGCGCTGACCACCGGCTTCACCGGTGCCGACCTCGCCAATCTCGTCAACGAGGCGGCGATCATCGCGACACGGCGCCAGGCGGAACACGTCACGCTGGCTGACTTCGTTGCGGCCGTGGAGCGCATCGTGGCCGGTCTCGAGCGGCGCAGCCGCCTGATCAGTGCGCGCGAAAAAAATGTCATTGCGCACCACGAAATGGGACACGCCTTTGCCGGCATGCTGCTGAACCCGGACGCGCCGATCCAGAAAGTATCGGTAATTCCGCGCGGTATCGGCGCGCTCGGCTACACCATCCAGCGTCCCTCGGAAGACCGCTACCTGATGAGTCGCCGCGAACTCGAGGACCGCATGGCAGTGCTGCTGGCGGGACGCGCGGCGGAACAGCTGGTATTCGCTGAGATCACGACGGGCGGCGCGGACGATCTCGTGAAGGCCACGGACATCGCGCGGGCGATGGTCATGCGCTACGGCATGTCGGAAACGGTTGGCCTGATCGCACTCGATGAACCGAAGCCGCAGTTCCTCGACGCACCCGGCGCGGTCATGTACGGCCATCATGGCCCGCAGACGGAGCAAAAAGTCGCGGACGCGACATCGACGCTGCTCGAGGCTGCCTTCGCGCGCGCGCTGGCGCTGCTGCGCGCCAATCGCGCGCTGCTCGACGAGGGCGCCGCGGCACTCGTGCTGCGCGAAACGCTCGATGAAGAGCAGCTGTCCGCCTTTAGCAAGCGGCTGACGCGCGCCTAGGGCAAAGCCAGCGCCACGAGCTCGCTCTTGCCGTCGGCGCTGACCGCCAGCACGAGGTACTGTTTCCCCTCATGCAGGTAAGTCGCCGGCGTTCCGGTCTGCGCGCCAGGCAAGGCGACTTCGGCGACGATGGCGCCGGTCGCCTTGTCATGCGCGCGCAACAGGGGCTTGCCACCAGGACCTTCGCCGCTGAACAGCAGGGTTTTGGTCACCAGCAAGCCCGAGCGGTTCTGGTTGCCGGTGCGCGGCAGGTCGACGCCCGCCAGTGCCGGATGATTCGCGATGTTCGCCGGCGTATCGGCATTCGGTATCCACCACAGGTGCTCGCCGCTATCGAGGTCGATCGCGGTGATGCGGCCGTAAGGCGGCGTCGTCAGCGGCAGGCCGTCGACGTCGAGGCCACCGCGCAGGCCCTGGATGTAGGCGACGCTGGAATCGTCGCCGCCGGGCACGAGCCCGAGTATCGACACCACGGTGCGCGAGGGCACGTAGAGAATACCGCTATCAGGATCGTAGGCGCCGCCTTCCCAGTTGGAGCCGCCGGTGGCGTTCGGCAGATGCAGAGTGCCCTGCGTGCCATCGGGCGCGTTCGCCAGCGAGGGCGGCGTGAACAGTTCGCTCATGCGGAAGGGCTTGATGAGCTCGCGCGCTTTCGCGTTCAGCTCCGGCGTGTAGGCGATGAGGTCGGCCTCGCTGAAACCCTGGCGATCATAGGGCGCGGGTCTGGTCGGGATCGGTTGCGTCGGCGATGACTGCTCACCCGGCACGTCGCTCTGCGGCACCGGTGTTTCGACGATGTCCCAGATCGGCGCGCCGGTTTCGCGATCGAATACATAAGCCATTGCCTGCTTCGTCAGTTGCACGACGACCTTGCGACCATTGGGCAGGTCCGCGAGGATCGGCGCAGCCGGCAAGTCCCAGTCCCAGATCTCGTGGTGCGTGATCTGGAAATACCACTTCATCGTGCCGGTATGGATATCGAGCGCGACCAGCGAATTGCCGAACAGGTTGTCGCCGGGGCGATCGGCGCCGTAGTAATCGCCGGTCGGCGTTTCGACGGGCAGGTAGACAAGGCCGAGCTCGGCGTCAGCCGACATCGCCGTCCACACGCCGGCGTTGCCCGTAAACGCCGCGGAATCGCCACGCCACGATTCGCTGCCGAACTCTCCGGGTGCCGGAATCGTGTGGAAGGTCCACAGCAGCTCACCGCTGCGCGCGTCGTAACCGCGGATGTCGCCCTTGACGTTCGACGCCGACACCGGGCGCGTCGACAGCGCATGCGAGGCGCCGACGATGATGACATCGTCGACGACGAGCGGTGGAAAGGTGAGGCCAATGTCGAGATCCGCGCGGCCTGGCCCGAGCCGCAACCCGTCCTGCAGATCGACCCAGCCGCCAGCGCCAAAACTTTCGAGGGGCTGCCCCGTCTTTGCATTCAGCGCGACGAGGTAGTAACCGGGCGTCACCGTCAGCACAGTTTGCTGCGCGCCGTCGGTCCAGTAGGCGAGTCCCTTGCCCGAACCCTTGCGCGGCGCGCGCGTAAAGCGCTCACCTTCCTGCGCCCGCCACAGCCACAGCAGCTGTCCTGAAGCAGGATCGATTGCCACGACGTCGCGCTCGACGCCCGCGGTCGCGAACAGCGTGCCGTCGGCCATGACCGGCGTCGTCACGCTCTGGCCTTCGGGCCGCGGCCCGAAACTGGAGAAATCGAAGCGCCAGGCGACCTGCAGGTCCCGCACGTTCTCCGCGTCGATCTGATCGAGCGCCGAATAGCGCGTGGCATCGACGGCGCCGTTCATCGTCAGCCAGGGGACTTCCGCGACCTCGCGGCTCTGCGCCACGACATCGTCGCGCGCAGTCAATGTCAGTGTCGCGAGGCTTATCGCACTGAGCGCGTCGGTGGGGATATCGACAGCGCCAATGCTCAGTACGTACGCAGTGACATCCAGATACTGTTGCGCCGTCAGCGTCCCGGCATTCTCCGCCGGCATCGTCGAGGCGATGCGTTGCAGGAGTTCGGCACCGCTGTGGCCATACCAGTCATTGCGCAGGCGCGCTTCGATTTCGACGGGGATATGGCAGCGGGTGCAGTGGCTCTGAAACAGCATCGCGCCGCGCTCGATGTCTGCGTTCTGCGCCAGCGCCGGCGCGCACATCAGCGCCAGGGCAAGGGCCGTAAGAAGTCGCTGCATGTTCCCCTCGAATTAAATGGGGTCAGAGCCCATTTGTTTTATTCCGAAGCTGCCCCACTACCCCTGCCGAATCCCTTCATCGCGCCTTCGTCATGCCGGGCGGCGGGAGTCCAGCCTCGATTCCGCTGCCCCGCATGTGACGCAGAGGCTCTATCGCACTTCCAGCGCGTGTTCCTCGATACGCTTCTTCCACTCCTGCGGCCCGGTGTTGTGCACCGAGGTGCCGTTGACGTCGACAGCAACCGTCACCGGCATGTCCTGTACCTCGAATTCGTGGATCGCTTCCATGCCGAGGTCGGCAAAGGCTACGACGCGCGCTTTCCTGATCGCCTTCGACACGAGGTAGGCGGCGCCACCGACCGCCATCAGGTACACAGCCTTGTGCTTGCGGATCGCCTCGATCGCGGCAGGACCGCGCTCGGACTTGCCGATCATGCCGATGAGACCCGATTTCTCCAGCAGCCTGTCGGTGAACTTGTCCATGCGCGTGGCCGTGGTCGGGCCAGCGGGACCGACGACTTCATCGCGCACCGGATCCACCGGGCCCACGTAGTAAATGAACTTGCCCTTCAGGTCGACGCCTTCGGGCAAGCCCTTGCCGCTATCGTACAGTTCAATCATGCGTTTGTGCGCGGCATCGCGGCCGGTGAGCATCTTGCCCGTCAGCAATACGGTTTCGCCCGGCTGCCACGTGGCGATTTCCTCGCGCGTTACCGTGTCGAGATTGACGCGGCGCGCGCCGGGGCCCACGTCCCAGGTGATCTGCGGATAATCGTCGACGCGCGGCGGATGCTGTTCCGCAGGGCCGGAACCATCGAGCACGAAATGCGCATGCCGGGTCGCCGCGCAGTTCGGTATCATCGCCACGGGCAAGGAGGCAGCGTGCGTTGGATAGTCGAGGATCTTGACGTCGAGCACCGTCGTCAAGCCGCCCAGGCCCTGCGCGCCGATGCCGAGCGCGTTGACCTTGTCCATCAGTTCGAGCCGCAGTTCCTCGATGCGATTCTTCGGCCCGCGCGCGCGCAGTTCATCGATGTCGATCGGGTCCATCAGCGACTGCTTCGCAAGCACCGCCGCTTTCTCCGCCGTGCCGCCGATGCCAATGCCGAGCATGCCCGGCGGACACCAGCCGGCACCCATCGTCGGCACGGTCTTCAGTACCCAGTCGACAATGCTGTCGCTCGGATTGAGCATCACCAGCTTCGACTTGTTCTCGGAACCACCGCCTTTCGCGGCGACCTGGAACTCGACCTTGTCGCCGGGGACGAGGCGCGTGTGGATCACCGCCGGTGTGTTGTCCTTCGTATTCTTGCGCGCGCCGGCGGGGTCGCTGAGGATCGACGCACGCAGCACGTTGTCCGGATGCAGGTAGGCGCGGCGCACGCCTTCGTTGATCATGTCCTCGAGGCCCATGTCGCCTTCCCAGCGTACGTTCATGCCGACTTCCACGAACACGGTGACGATGCCGGTGTCCTGGCAGATTGGACGCTTGCCTTCGGCGCACATGCGCGAATTGATGAGGATCTGCGCCATCGCATCCTTCGCCGCTTTCGACTCTTCGCGCGCGTAGGCGCGATGCACGGCATGGATGAAGTCGAGCGGGTGGTAATACGAAATGAACTGGAGGGCGTCGGCCACGCTGTGGATGACATCGTCCTGGCGAATGAGGGTCATGGTTATTGCGGTCTCCGGGGAAACGCCTGCAAATCGACCCGGATTTAGGCCGGGTTCATGCAAGGTGGGATAGAATCAGCCCGAAATTCTATCACGCAGACCGTCTCCACAGCCCCCGGACCCACGACATGATTTTGCGTCACTGCACCCGCCTGATCCTGCTGCTCGCCCTGTCACTCAGCACCCTCGCGCAGGCCGCCGATGCCGACGAAAAATTCACAATCGTCCTGCTCGGCGATTCGCTGACCGAAGGCCTCGGCCTGGAAGAAAACGAAGCCTTCCCGGGCCTGCTGGCCGCGCGCTTCAGGGCTGAAGGTCGCGAAGACGTCGAGGTCGTCAATGCCGGCATCAGCGGCTCGACTTCGGCGAGCGGCCCGAGCCGCCTGCAATGGTACGCGCGTGCGCAACCCGACCTGCTGGTGCTGGCGCTCGGCGCGAACGATGGCTTGCGCGGCCTCGATATAAACGAAATGAAGGCGAACCTCGCGAAGACGATCGAGTTCGCGCAGTCCAGCGGCATCAACGTGGCACTGACTGGCATGCTGGTGCCGCCGAACATGGGTCCTGAATACAGCACCGCCTTTGCGCAGGCGTTCCCCGACCTTGCCGCGCAATATCAGTTGCCCTTCCTGCCCTTCCTGCTCGAGGGCGTGGCCGCGGTGCCGGAGTTGAACCAGAGCGATGGCATTCATCCGAACGTGGAAGGCGCGAAAATCGTCGCTGAAACCGTTTACCAGTTCCTGCTGCCTTTACTGCCCTGATACACGTCCCGGCCCTGCGCAGCGACGCGAGGCGCCAGCTGGCGTTCAATTTGAACTGAAGTCCCCCGCCCTGTATCTTCCGGAAATCGCAGTTGGATGCCCCTTCATGATTCTCGAAATAAGCAAGCTCTGCAAAACCTTCCAGTCCACCGCCCATCACGAACCCGTGGAAGTGCTCAAGGATCTCAACCTGCAGATGCACGCGGGCGAGACGCTGGCGATTCTCGGGCAATCGGGCAGCGGCAAGTCCACCTTGCTGACGCTGCTGGCGGGCCTCGACAGCCCAACCTCGGGTTCGATCGTATTGAATGGCCAGGACATGCAGAAGCTCAGCGAGGAACAGCTGTCGAAGTTCCGCGCGCAGAACATCGGCATCATCTTCCAGCAGTTCCATTTGATGTCGCATCTGACGGCGCTCGAGAACGTATCGCTGCCGCTGGACCTGTTCAAGGACAAGGACGCGGCGAAGAAAGCCAACGAAGCGCTCGACCAGGTCGGCCTCGGCAAACGCAAGGATCACTTTCCGCACCAGATGAGTGGCGGCGAATGCCAGCGTGTGGCGATTGCGCGCGCGATGGTGGTGCGGCCGGCGATACTGCTGGCCGACGAACCGACGGGCAATCTCGATAACAACACCGGTGCGTATGTGTCCGACATGATCTTCGATCTCGTCAAGGCACATCGCATGACGCTGCTGTTCGTCACGCACAACGAGGAGCTTGCGAAGCGTTGCGGCCGTGAGCAGCGCCTGCAGAACGGCCGATTCCTGTAGGCACGCAGCACAAGTGAATTAAATGGGGTCAGAGCCCATTTAAATTCCTGCACAATTTCTTAACACGACAAATGGGCTCTGACCCCATTTAGCGCGCGCGGAATGCTCATGCTTTGGTTACAGCTGGCCTGGAAAGAGATTTCGAACAACTACCGCTTCAGCCTCTTCTTTGTGCTGAACCTCAGTATCGGCCTGATCGGCTTCATTGCCCTCGACTCCTTCAAGCAGTCGATCGACCGCCACCTGCAGAGCAATTCCAAGTCGATCCTGACGGCCGACGTGCAGATCTCGTCGCGCTTCCCGCTGACTGAAGTCGAAACCGGCATGGCCGAAGACATTTTCGCCAGCGAGTTCGAGGCCACGGACCAGGTCTCGTTCATGTCGATGGTCGCGGCCAATGACAATTCGCGGCAGAGCATGCTGTACGGCATCGAGGACGGCTATCCGCAGTATGGCGACATCATCCTGCAGCAGCGCGGCTCGGCGCGCGAAAGCAACGCAGCGGCAGAACTGTTCAGCGGCAACAATATCTGGGTGGCACGCGACCTGATGGTGCTGCTGGATCTCGAGATCGGCGACAGTTTGCGTGTCGGCGAACGCGATTTCACCATCGTTGACGTGATCCTCGAAGATCCCAGCAGCACGATCTCGGTGATGACAAACTTCCCCGCGATCTACATGGGCTTGCCGCAGGTGGACGCGACCGGCCTGATCCAGCTTGGCAGCCGCATTACCTATTCGCGCTTCTACCGGATGCCCGAGGGTTACAGTGTCGAAGGCCTCGACGAGCGCTTTTCCGAGCGCGAGCGCGAAGTGTTCCGCGACACCAACCGCCTCTCGATGACCACGCATGAGGAAGAGAGCGAGGATCTCGCTGAAGTGCTCACGCTGATGAACGACTTCCTCGGGCTCATCGCGCTGATCGCGCTGTTCCTCGCCGGCGTGGGCGCGGCCTACCTGTTCCGCAGTTTCTTCACGAGCCGCTTCAAGGACATGGCGATCCTCATGTGCCTCGGCGGCACGCCGAAGCAGGCCTACCAGATGACTCTCGTGCAGATCGTCGCCCTCGGCAGCATCAGCGCGGTGATCGCCACGCTGGTGGCCTGGTTCGTCATGCCGCTGTTGCCGCTGCTATTCGCCGAATTCCTGCCGCGCGGCTTCGAAAGTGTGATGGAGCCGGGTTCACTGGTTCTGGCGCTGTTTATGGGCACGCTCGGCAGCATCATCTGCTGCCTGCCAATCCTGTCGAAAATCTACGACCTGAATCCGATCGGCCTGTTCCATGAAAACGTGCAGCCTGCGCTCGCGCGCACGCACTGGAAGCGACACGCGGCCAGCTATGCGCCGATCCTCATTGTGTTCTGGGTGCTGGCAATCTGGCAGTCGAACTCGTTCTACTTCGGCACCGTGTTCGTGCTCGGCTTCCTCGTCGCGATCCTGCTGCTGGGCCTGATTGCATGGCTGATCATTCGCGCCTGCGGACTCAACTCCGATTCCAGCGTCGTCACGCGCAAACTCGCGCTGCGCAACCTCGACCGCAACCGCGTCGGTGCGATCTCCTGCTTTCTCGCGATCGGTCTCGGTTCGCTACTGATCAACCTGATTCCGCAAATCCAGAAGGGCCTGCAGGAAGAGATCGCGGCACCGGTCGACTACTCCGTTCCCGACTTCTTCATGTTCGATATCCAGCCCGAACAGCTCGCCGACCTTGAACGCATCCTGGCCGAACGCAATTATTCACTATCGTTCCTGTCGCCGATGATCCGCGCGCGGCTCGACGCGGTGAACGGCCTCGTCATCGACGAAGTCGAGGAGACGCCGGACGAGCAGGTCATGCAGCGCCGCATGTACAACCTGACTTACCAGCCTGAACTCAAAAGCTCGGAAGAACTCATCGAGGGCGAGGTCTGGAATGGCGACTATGAGTTCGGCAGCGACGAGCTACCCGGCATTTCGATCGAAGCCGGCTTCGCCGAACGCATGGGCTTCAGGATCGGCGACACGCTTACGTTCGACGTTCAAAGCGTGCCGGTCGAGGGCCGCATCATGAATACGCGCAGTGTGGACTGGAACAGTTTCCAGCCGAACTTCTTCATCTCGTTCCAGCCCGGCGTACTCGACCCGGCGCCGAAGACTTTCGTCGCCGCGATCAGCGCCGTCGCTGAGGAAGATCGTCTTGCCGTGCAAAACAGCATCGTCATGGAGCTGCCGAACATTTCAGTGATCAACGTGAGCCAGATTGTCGCGCGCGTACTCGACATCACCAACCAGATCAGCTGGGCGATTACGGTCATGGCCTGGCTGTCGATCCTGGCAGGCCTCGTCGTGCTGTTCTCGATCGCGCGCTACGAGGCGAAGTCGCGCTTCTGGGAAATCAACCTGTTGAAGATCCTCGGCGCGAAGTTCAGCGATGTGAAAGCCATCGTGCAAATCGAGTTCGGCATCCTCGGTTTCTCCGCCGCGCTGACCGGCGTCGTGCTGAGCCTCGCGATGTCGTGGAGCATCTCGTGGTTCATCTTCGATAATCTCTGGCGCTTCTCCGCTGGCATCACCGCGCTCAGCATTCTTGCGATCACCGGGCTCAGCGTTCTGACTGCGCTCGCCGCCACGATGTCCGTACTGCGGCAAAAACCGCTTGAGTTGCTGAGAGCTGGCTGATGGGGCCTGACTCGTAGCAGCACCACGGGACTGCGTTTGCTTCGCAAATGGGGTCAGAGCCCAATTAGCAATCAGCCTTCACCAAACAAAATTAGGGGACAGACCACTAACTGCCACTTTTTGATCAGTTAGGGGGCTGTCCCCTAATTTTTGCGACTCGCCAAAGGGCGTAAAAGCCCAATTAGCGAATCGTCTTAATAAATCAAATGGGCTCTGACCCCATTTAGCTGCTCCGGCGCCGAAATCACCCGCAACTCAAATCTCGCGGGTGTTGCAGAACTCGCAACTGACAACAAAGCGGTCTGGCGCAAAAACCAGCACACACTCAGACCCATGTCATTAACGAACCAGCCAAAACGCAGCACTACATCGACTCGCTGCCACCACGTTTCTCCACATGCGGCAAACCCGCCAACCCACTACAATGCGCGCCATGCACCAGGACAAATACACCATGTTCCGCAACCGCCTCCAGAAGGTGTTTGCGCATCGTCGCAAGAAAGCCGCGCAGCAGCGCGTCACCTGCTATCGCCTGTATGACCTCGATCTGCCCGAGTTCCCGCTCGCGATAGACCTATATGAAGACCACGTTCACGTGTCCGAATACCGACGCAAACACACGCTCACGGAAGACGAGCATCGCGAATGGCTCGAGGCCAGTCGCGACACGATAGCTGAAGTGTTGCAGGTGCCGCGCGGCAATATTCATGTGAAACAACGCGCCGTCATCACCGATCGCAAGGAGCAGTACACGCACTTCGCCAGCAAGGGCGAACGCATCGTCGTGCAGGAGAATGGCGCACGCTTCAAGGTCAACCTCACCGACTACCTCGACACCGGCCTCTTCCTTGACCATCGCCCGACCCGCCTGCTCGTAAAAGGCATCGCAAAAGACAAGGACGTGCTCAACCTCTTCGCATACACCGGCTCCTTCTCGGTATATGCCGCGCTCGGCGGCGCGCGCTCGGTGCAGACCATCGACCTGTCGAACACCTACCTCGACTGGGCCAGGGACAACTTCGCCCTGAATGCAATCGAGTCGCTGTCTCATCAATTTACCGCTGCCGACGTCATGGCACATTTGCCGACCTTGCCCTCTGCGAGCATCGACCTGATCATTTGCGATCCACCCACCTTCAGCAACAGCAAGAAGATGACTGGCGTGTTCGACATCCAACGCGATCATCCCGCGCTGCTGAACCAGTGCCTGCGACTCCTGCGTGAAGATGGCCTGCTATTGTTCAGCACCAACAATCGCCGCTTCCGTTTGTACGACGAGCACCTCAACACCGACCGCATACGCGACCTCACGAAGCAGACGACTGGCTTCGATTTCGAGGGCAAACTCGACCGCATGTGCTTCGAGTTGCGCCCCTCCGCGAGTGCTACCAGAAAACCCTCGCCGTGGCCGCGAAACCCCTGAATTTTCGCGGTTTTTTAATGCGTATCACAGAAAAGGGTTTCCCTTAGTTGATTGGGGGGCTTTTCCCGATACTCCCCCCTATACCCCCCGCGTAATCTCGCCCCCGCTACGTAACAAGTGCGATCACCGCATTGCGTTGCGCAATCGTTACAAGACTCGTAACAAGAATAAGCCGGGTGAATGACATGTGCGGAATTTTGGGATACCTCGGAGACCGGGAAGCCAGGCAAGTACTGGTCGACTGTCTCAGCCGCCTCGACACGGGCGGATATGACTCAGCCGGCATCGGCACCGTTGGCAGCGGTCGGCTCAAGACACTCCGCAGCCTCGGCAGCAACAGCAGCGCTACGCTGAAGAACTTGCTGAAGAAAACTCCGCTGGGCGGCAAGATCGGCATCGCCGACATACGCTGGACCGACGGCAAGGCGAGCGACGCCGACGTGCATCCGCACACAGGCTGTAAACACACCATCGCCGTTGCAATCACCGGCAGCCTCGCCAACTACGCGCAACTGAAACAGCAGCTCGACGACACTGGCACTGCATTCGCGTCGGATGCCGCCGGCGAACTCATCGCGCATCTGCTCGAGCAATCCTCCACGGACATCGAATCGGCGCTGCGGGCGCTGCTGCCCCGACTAGAAGGTTCCTTCGCGCTCGTCGTGCTGAGCCAGCACGAGCCCGACAAGATCATCGTTGCCCGCAACGGCGGCATGTCCTTCGTCATCGGTCAGCGGCCCGACGGTTACTTCATCGCATCGGACATTCCGGCCATCGAACACTACACCCGCAACATGCAGGTGCTCGAAGACGGCGAGTTCGCTGTTGTCGCCTATGAAGGCGTCAGGATCAGCAAGCTCGACGGCACGCCGGTAACGCGGGAATTCCAGCAGCTGCCGCCCGCCGCGCGCGGCAGGGCCGCGTTTATCCACAACTCCACTGTCATCCCGGGCTGATCCCATGAAACGCGCAAAACGAAAAGCCCTCGCAGGAACTAGCCATGTACGCCAGCTGGCAAGCCTGCTTGCGCTCGGCTGTATCCTGCCGGCGCACGAAACGATCGCTGAGTTCGACGTGACGCCTTCGCTCGAAGTGAAAGCTGTGCATGACGACAACATCTTCATTGTTGCGCGCGGCGAACAGGCTGACCAGTTCGTGCGTCTGACGCCCGGCATCGCGCTCGGCTACACCTCGCCGCAGAACGCGCTGAGCCTCGACGCCAACTACATCCAG
>JBEGWB010000027.1:0-6238 GCA_041178065.1 Pseudomonadota bacterium
ACTTCTCACTTACTCACTTACTGACTTGCTTCCATCACAAGCTACTCCGTGCTCACTCACTCCCTGTCTGATGCGCCCCACAGCCTGCCGGCTGTGATGCAATCTTTTCCCGCGCTGTCAGAGTCGATAAGCAACCTGCACGCCGATCTGGCGCGGCGCTAGTGTCGTGATCGTGCGCGCGATGTTGTAGTTGTTGAAGGTACTGCAGTCCGCGTTGGTGCACACGCTGCGCCCGCCGGTGGTCGCGCCGTTGTCCTCGTCGGTGAGGTTGTAGATGAAGAAGTTGATGTCCAGCATCTTCACGTCGACACCGATGCGCAGGTTCAGCTGCTTCTGCGCCGGCACGTCGCTCGAGTCTGGCGTGTAGTTGGGCGCGCCCAGCGGAGCCGTTTGATAGGCTTCAAACCAGGTGTAGTCGAGGCGCGCATAACTATTAATCGCGTCGGAGATCTGCAGGTCGTAACGTACGCCGGCGTTCAGCGTCCATTCCGGTTGCGGGAAGGCCTGGCCGACCTGCGCCGCGTTGAGATCGAGTCCGCGCGTACCCTTGATCTTGTAGGCCGACGTGTATTCCGCCGTGCCATAACCAATCGCGGCGTTCAGCGTCAGCGGCGCAAAGGGACGCACCTGCGCTTCGAATTCGGCGCCGCGGCTCTCCGCGCTCGGCACGTTGACGACGAAACCGTCGCCGCCGAGGAACACGTTGGTTTGCACGTCATCCCACTCGAGCTGGTAGATCGCCGTGTTCAGCTGCGCGCGTCCATCCCAGAGCCTGACTTTCGCGCCCAGTTCGTAGCTCCAGACGCTGTCGGATTCATAGGTCGTCGGCAACACACTCTTCGTCAAACCGTACTGGCCAAACAACTGGCTCGATCCCGCCGACGAAAATACCTGGTTGACGCCGCCGGCGCGGAAGCCCTGCGCCGCGGTGGCGTAGAAAATGCGGTCCGGTGTCAGCTGATACTGCAGCGACAGCTTCGGCGTGATCGGCGAGTCGGAGATCTCGCCCCTGACCAGCGTTCCGTCGAGCAGCGAAGGGGTTAGCGTGTAACCGTTGGGCCCATAGTTAGTCTGTTCGAAGTCCGTCGTGATATGCGTCGCGCGCAAACCAGCGCTGATGTTCCACTGGTCAGTGAGCGCGTAGGTCAGGTCCGCAAACACCGCCGATTCCACGTCGGTTACCGCTTCGTAAATATTGGCGTAGAAGCCTGGGTTGGGCACGCCGTAGCGCTGCTGGATCGTCAGGCCCGCCATCTGCACGAAGCCGAGGTCGGTCGTCGCCGCGATCTGCCGCACGACACCGTCAGTTTTCGCAAAATAGCTGCCGACGACATAGGTCAGCCTGTCGCTGGTGCCGGTCAGCCGGAACTCCTGCGTCAGCACGTCGCGGGTATTGCGCGTATTCGTTTGCAGGTAAGCGCCAAGGCCGAGGCCGTTCGGCGTACTCGTGATGTTGGGGTTGAACCCGACGCCACCCGGAATCGGAATGCGCGCCTTGCCCGGCTCCTGGTAAAAGGCATTGCCGGCGTTGCGGTAGCTGACCTGCCCCTGCTGGAAGTTCTGCGGACTGTTGCCCGTGTTGACATCCTCGACCCAGGACGTGATCGAACGCAGCTCGATGTCGTCGCGAATCTGCCATTGATAATCGACGGTCGCGACATCGAGTTCGCTGCGAGTAGGCGACGGCCCCAGCACCAGCGACTGGAAGCGATCGAGATCCAGCGGGCCCACGGTGTAACCGGGCGCAATGTAGACACCGGCCGCGCTTGCACGACCGTTGCACGCAGGGCCTGCAGCAAACGCGGTTGGCAGCGAGCGCCCCGGGTTGCCAACCGGCAGCGCCGTGATCGCGTTGGTGTCGTAACACAGGCTCGGCACGGTCAGCGTGCCGGGAATATCGAGGTTGTAGCTGCGGCCGTTGTGATCGGTTTCATCCGTGGACTTGAAATACGACAAGGTCAGCAAGCTGTTTTCGTTTGGCGCCCAGGCCAACGCAAGCCTGCCGAGATTGATCTCGCCCTCGTCCGCGTTTTCATCGTAGGTCTTGCCTGTGCGGAAGTCAGTCAGGTCGATATAGCCACCAGACTGCCGCTGGAAAATACTCGCGCGGAAGCCGAGCACGTCTTCCTTGATCGGCCCGCCGACAGCGATGCCGGCTTCATAGGTCGGATCGCCCTCGCGCGTCGTGATGTACTGCGTGCGTCCATAAGCACTGTAGTCGGTGAGGCTCGGCTGCGGCTGGATATAGCGGATCGTGCCGCCCTGCGAACCGCCGCCGAACAGCGTGCCCTGCGGCCCGCGCAATACTTCGACACGCTGCAGGTCGAACAACGGCGGAACCGGCGTACCGTTCTGCGAACCGAAGCCGGCCGCAGCGCGCTTGTGCAGCGCGGTTTCGTCGAGGTAGAAGCCGGTGGTGGCGGCAGTGGCACTGGTCTGGCGCACGCCGCGGATCGCAATGTTGGCGACGCCCGACGCTTCCTGCCCCAGCAGGCGCAGGCTCGGCACCGTCTGCGCAAGATCGCGGATGGTGTTGATGCCCTTCTGGTCGAGCATCAGCTGCGTCTGCGCAGTGACCGACAGCGGCACGCGGTCCGCGGTGTTCGTCACGCGCGTCGAGGTTACGGTGATTTCCTCGAGGCCTTGCGCGTTCGGCGCGTCGGCGCCGAACACAAGCGTCGATGTGACTGTCGCTGCCAGTCCCAACAAGGCAGCGCGACACGCCACCGACCCCACAACAGCCGACCTTCCGGCACGAAATCGTTTCATACAGCCCCCTTGATGATTTGCAGTAACTTGTTTTTTTGACTACAAATTATTTGTACAGGAAGGTCTGTTTTTTCATGCATTCGAATTTTCTATGCAACTACATTCACGAAATCGATACACGGCACCGATATCGAAGTAATTCCGCAGCGATAAGTCGCGCTGGAGACTTATGCTTCCACATCAGTCATGTCAGCTTCCGCCCTGTGCAAGTGTGAGGCGGCACCGAACTGTGTTTTTAAATCTCCTTAATTAGTGCATGCTTATGTGGGAATTTGGAGAGACTAAAAACAACCAAGCCGCCCCCCGCTGCATCCAGAGCACTCGCCTGATTGCGCGCCTGTAACGCTGCTGCTTTGCCACACTCACTGGAACGTATCCACATGAATTTCCCGCGCGATGCCGTGAAAGGCAATGTCCGCCCCTCGTGGTGCCTGCTGCCGCTTGCCACGCTGATGTCAGGCACGGCGCTTGCGCAGCCGCAAATCGACTGGGCGCTGATCGACGAGTATTGCACCGAGTGTCACAACCTCGACGACTTCGCCGGCAACACCGCCTTCGATCTACTTGCGCGCGATTCGCTTGCCAGCGATGCCGACACCTGGGAACTCGTCATTCGCAAGGTGCGTACGGGCATGATGCCGCCCGCGGGCAAGCCGCGCCCGCCGCGCGCGCAGCTCGATGCGCTGACGCATGCCGTCGGCGCCGCGCTCGACGTCGAATATGCGCGCACGCCGAACCCCGGCAGCGAAGGCCTGGCGCGGCTCAATCGCGCGGAATACCGTAACGCCGTGCGTGACCTGCTCGGCTTCGATGCGGCGCAGATCGTCGCCAACATTCCGGCCGAGTCCGCGGGCGAGGGTTTCGACAACAACATCGACCTGCTCAGCGTGTCGCCGACGCTGATCGACGCCTATGCAAGCGCCGCAATGCGCATCAGCCGCGAAGCCGTCGGCGACCTCACGCTGATTCCTTCCGAAGTCGAGTACCCCGCCGGCAGCGGCAACCCCGAGGCGCTGCCGCTCGGTGCGCGCAACGGCATCGCGGTGACGCACAACTTTCCACTCGACGCGAAGTACGAGTTCACTGTCGCCAACCGCAGCGGCGGCTTCTTCAACACCCCGTCCTGCAGCGGCGGCAACCGGGTTGTCGTCAGCATCGACGGTGAACTCGTTGAACTCGAGGATCCAGCGAAATTCCAGTTGCCGATCGACGCCGGGCCGCATTCGATCGCCGTTGCCGTGCAGGACGTCAAGCGTTGCGCCGGCGTCACCGACTTCTTCGACGACTACAGCGTCGACGGCGGCATCACCAGCATCAAGATCAATGGGCCCTTCGAAATCAGCGGCGCGGGCGATACGCCGAGCCGCCGCGCGATCTTCTCGTGTTATCCGCAGGCCGAGTCCGAGGCGCGCGACTGCGCGCGCGCGATCCTCACGCAGCTCGCCACGCGCGGCTGGCGCCGGCCAGTGGCGCCGGGCTCCGACGAAGTGGGCGAGCTGCTCGCCTTCTACGACAAGGGCGAGGCCCTCGACGGCTTCGAGATGGGCATCCAGTATGCGCTCGCGCGGCTGCTGATGGATCCGCGCTTCCTCTACCAGGTCGAAGACGAACCCGCGGACCTTGCGCCCGGATCAGTCTACGCGATCAGCGATATCGAACTCGCGTCGCGACTGTCGTTTTTCCTGTGGAGCAGCATTCCCGACGCGGAACTGCTGGAGCTCGCCAGCAGCGGCCGCCTGCATGAACGCGAGGTGCTCGTAGCGCAGGTGCAACGCATGTTGCGCGACGCGAAAGCCGATGCCCTGGTGCGTAACTTCACTGGCCAGTGGCTGCGCCTGCGCGAGCTCGATGCCGTGCAGCCGCAGGACAACGCCTTCAACGCGCAACTGGCCGACGCCTTCCGCGCTGAAACCGAACTGCTGTTTGCCGACCTCGTGCGCGAAGACCGCGGCGTGCTGGGCCTGCTCGACAGCGACTACACCTGGCTCAACGATCGCCTCGCGCAGCATTACGGCATCGCCGACGTGCGCGGCGACTACATGCGGCGCGTGCCCCTGCCGGCCGACAGTCCGCGCCGCGGCCTGCTTGGCCACGGCAGCATACTCACGGCGACGTCGGTGGCGAACCGCACATCGCCGGTCATCCGCGGCGCCTGGATCGTCGAAGACCTGCTGGGCGCGCCGGTGCCAACGCCGCCACCGGGTGTCGAGACCGACCTCGGCGACGATGGCGTGCCGGCTGGCGTCGTCGTCAACACCTTGCGCGAACGTCTTGAACTGCATCGCGCGAATCCGACCTGCGCATCCTGCCACACGATCATGGATCCGATCGGCCTCGCGCTCGAGAACTTCGACCTCATCGGCCGCTGGCGCACGCAGGAAAACGGCGTCGCGCTGAACACCAATACAGAGCTGATGGACGGCACGCCGATCGACGGTCCCGCCGCCCTGCGGCGCGCGCTGCTCGATCGCGGCGACGCGGTGGCCTCGACTATCATCGAGAAGCTGCTGAGCTACGCGCTTGGCCGCCACCTGCATGCGCCCGACATGGCGGCGGTGCGGAGCATCGCGGCCGATGCCGGCGCAGACGCGTATCGCTTCTCCGACATCGTGCTCGGCATTGTCGAAAGCGCGCCGTTCCGCATGAACATCGTCGAGTCGCCCGCTATCCCTTCGGCCGTGGCCGACGTGACAGCAGAACGCTGAACCAGACAGGAGAAGACCTATGCACTTTCTGACGAAGAAACACCTGTCGCGCCGCCACTTCCTGCGCGGCACTGGCAGCGTCATCGCGCTGCCCTTGCTCGACGCGATGATCCCCGCCGGCGCGCTGGCGCAGGATCTCGCGCAGCCACGCTCGCGCCTCGCTTGCATCTACATCGCGCACGGCGCGGTGATGAAGAACTGGATGCCGAAAGGCGACGGTACGGGCTTCGAGTTCTCGCCAACGCTGCAATCGCTTGAACCCTTCCGCGAGCGTCTCAACGTCATCAGTGATATGCGCCTGCCAGCGGCTTACGGCGCAGATGCGTCCGCCGGCGCCAACCATACGCGCTCGTCGCAAACCTGGCTGACGCAGGTCGAGCCCGGTACCGGCCCCTCGCCGACGTCCTTCGACCAGTACGTCGCGCAGCACATCGGCCAGGACACGCCGATCCCCTCGCTGGAATTGTCGCTCGACGACGGCAGCTCGATTTCGTATCGCACGCCAGAAACGCCACTGCCGATGGAGCAGAACCCGCAGGTGGTGTTCGAGCGCCTGTTCGGCGACGGCAGCACCGCCGAGGAGCGCGCGGCGCGCATGGACCTGAAGCAAAGCCTGCTCGATGCCGTGGTCGACGACGTCGCGAAGCTGCAGCGCACGCTGCCGGCAGCCGACCGCCCGCGCCTCGAACGCTATCTCGAGGACGTGCGCGAGATCGAACGCCGCCTGCAGCTGGCCGGCGCTTCGTCGGTCAACGAACTGGAAG
>JBEGWB010000028.1:0-23317 GCA_041178065.1 Pseudomonadota bacterium
CGTGGGGATCCAGGGCAACAAACAGCCCTGGTGAGGATTCGAACAGTGAGCGATAGAGAGGTTCAGTCGCGGCGAACCCGCTTCCGTGTCCTTCTGGATGGCTACCGTCCTGGTGAGTCGGGTTGATACCGGTGTTGGGCGTTGATTTCACGGATAATGCTGCGTGAGTAATGTCGAGCGCATTGATAATCCTGCGGTGGCGGCCTGAGTTCGCTCAGGCGTCGGAATTGCCGGGCTGAACGCGATCGCATCAAGACTCGGGCCCCAGTACCTGGCGTAACTTGTTGACGAGATCCTTGCGGTAACCGAGGTCCCGTAGCAGATGATGCGCGTACATTCTCACCATCTCGTCGTCCTCTACCAGCAGCACGACCTCGTTGTGACCGTGCAACTGCGGGGTGACTTGCCCCATTCCTGCGGCGTCCCTTCGGAGGCCTTTGGCCGGGGCCCTTGGTCGTGAAGAAAGGATCGAAAACATGCGCCAACGGAGCCCGGGGTCCTGTCCATCCCTGCCGCGGCGCTACGCAACCTGGTCAAAAAATCCACGCGATCAGGAAGGTCAGGATCAGGAAGAAGGAGAAAAATGCGGCCAGCATGAACTGCAGCTCGCCAATCAGTCCATCACCCGAGACGGCAGCGAACACGACGAATAGCACGATTGTAACAAGAAAGGATCCGAGCGCGGCCGCCTTGAGGTCTACGCCGGGCGTGATGCTCGTGGAGAGGAAATCGCCAAGCGCGGGAAACCACAGGGCGACGACGCCGATGAGCACCAGCACCATGACGACAAGCGCGATGCCGGTGAGACGAGCCGCTTTACGGTCCCTGGCGTCCTCGTTGCTCATGCGCATTGCTCCATTGGTGGCTGAACTGCAATCAGGTATTGGCCTGCTTCACCAACTCGCGAAAACGATGGGGATCAGGCATGCCTTTTATGTCGAACTCGGCGATGTCGCCGGAGGTATAAACCGTGATGGTCCCGACGCCGAACATGCGATTGAACAGCGTCTGGAACACTTTCACGGTGCGGATCTTGTCGATGTCGAGTTCGATCCGTTCCTTGCTGAGCAAGCCCCGTTCCAGCATGACCGTATTGGAATCGGCTTCGAGCCGCGTGCTTTTACACTGCAGGTACCACCAAAGCAGGATCAATATGCCCACGCCCACCACGGCCAGCAGCAATGCGAGGATGAACCCGAGCGGATTGCTCCGTAACATCGCGGGGTGTTCGGAATAAGTGGCGCTCACGTGGCTGTTCCTGTGGGGATGTCACGGCAGAATAGGATGTCGCGCGGGTGCTGACAAGCGCGAAAATATTCTCCTAATTTTCAGGCTCATCTTTTTCAGTGACGGTCAGCCAGTCCAGCACCACGCCCGAAATCGCGTTGTAGCGCGCAACCCGGAAAATAATCTGCAGCAACTGGGGACGCGTGCGGATATGCGGTTCTTCAGCGCGTGGAATGAACCACAGCAACACCAGGCCACGCATCAGGCCGCTGACGAGGAAGACGATGAACAGTGCCGAGCCGATCTCGAAGGGCAGCAGCGAGGCGAGCACCGGCGCTACGCTGGCGAGATAACCGCCGGCGATGCCACCGCAGAACACGGCTACGGCCGTGATGCCGGCCTGCACGGCGGCGTATGTCGCGAAGTTCGTGTGATGCGGGCGGATATCGTACAGGTAGTTCGCCGTCGTCAGGTTGAAGCCACTCCATGCGAGACCCGATGCGAGCTGCACGAAGAGCACCCAATAGAAATCATTTGAGAACAACCATAACACCGGCACCACCGGAATCGCTGCGCTGCACAGCAGCATCACGAGCCGGTTGCCATGCTTGTCGCTGATCTTGCCCCACCAGCGCAGCATGAAGAACTGTGTTGCGATCGAGGCCATCAGGCTCAAGCTGTATTCGATATAGGAGAACTTCAGCTCATTGAGCATATATACCGCGAAGAAGGGCCCCGAGATCGCCACCATGCCCTGCATGCCGGCCACAAAGAAGCTGTAGTTGCGGAAGGTGTCATCGCGCAGCGACTGGGCGACGATGCGCAGCGTGGAGAAGAACAGGTTAGCTTCTGGCAGCACCGGCTGTGGTTCGGGATCGTGCATCTTCCACAGGAAGTAACACGACATCGCGCGACCGGCCGCTGCTGTCAGGAACAACAGGAAGAAGCCGGCGCCGGCGTAACCTACGTTTGCGCTGAAGGTCAGGAACAGACCACCACCAAGGAAAACCATCAGTGAGGTTGCCATTGTCAGACGTGTGCGCGCGGCAAAAAACACGCCGCGCTGCTTTTGCGGCACGAGGCTGCCCATCCATGCGCGCCACTGCGGTTGAATCAGGTTCGACGCGGCGTGATACAGCACGGCAAGCATGATCAGCGTCTGGACGACATCCGGACTGCGCAGCAGCGCGACGAGCGCAAGGCACAGCATCAGTCCGGTTTGCAGGATCGCGGTAAAGAGTACGATTCGGCGCCGAGTCAGTACGCTGCCAATCCACACAGACACCAGTTGCATGATGGAGCCCAGCAACTGCGGAAATGCGATCAGGAAACCCATCTGCACGTTCGTGGCCTGCAAGTGCAGCGCGAAGGCATTGATGAAATTGTCGCAGGTCGACGACATCGTCGACGACGCGACCGCCTCCTTCTGGGAGTAGTCGAGCGTTTTCAGTAGTCGATAGCGGGAGCCTGGTACAGCGTCTGGATTGGGCATGAGGGCCGGAACTGCAGCATGGACCTGCGAATTATCATCTATTCACAGGCATGGGACAAAGGGCGCGCGATCTGCGTGGCAGTGGCGCAAGGTACCTCCCTCTGACAAGGTACCCAAAAGAAAAGTTGCAAATGAAACTGGCTTTCTGTTGCGGCGTGGCTACCTGCCATGTGCATGCTGTATCTGCACTGCAGCGCCGATGCAGCTGGCGCCAGCTTAACGCTTTCGGGTCCGCAAGCCTTCGGGTTACAGTGCCTTGAACAATCGCAGGCAAGGACCACGATCATGAGCAAGGCCATCGTCATCAGTCAGACAGGCGGACCGGAAGTACTGCAGTACCGCGACCTCAGCATCCGCAAACCGCGCAAGGGTGAAGTGCAGGTGCAGGCGCGCGCCATTGGCGTTAACTTCATCGACATTTATCACCGCACAGGCCTGTATCCGCAGAGCCTGCCTTTCACGCCTGGTGGAGAAGTCTGTGGCGATGTCGTTGCCGTGGGCGCTGGGGTCACCGACTTCAACATTGGCGACCGCGTGGGTTGCGCTACGGCTGGCCACGGCTGCTATGCCGAGCTGGTCAACATCGAGGCGGACCGCCTCGTCAAAATTCCGTCCGGTATTTCCGCCGAGACGGCAGCGGCGATGCTGCTTAAAGGCATGACAGCACAATACCTCCTGCGCCAGGTCTATCGCGTCGGCAACGAAGACACTATTCTCGTGCACGCGGCGGCAGGTGGCGTCGGCCTGATCCTGTGCCAGTGGGCCAATGCGCTTGGCGCAACGGTGATCGGTACCGTCAGCTCGCCGGCCAAGGCCAGGTTGGCGCGGGCCAACGGCTGTCATCACGCGATCGACTACACGAAAAAGGATTTCGTGAAGGAAGTAAAAAGACTCACGCACGGTGCAATGCTTCCGGTCGTGTACGATTCGATCGGCGCGGCGACTTTCCCCGCCTCACTCGATTGCTTGCGCCCGTTTGGACTCTTCGTCACGTTCGGCAATTCATCCGGACCAGTTCCGCCCTTCAGCCCGGCGTTGCTTGCGCAAAAAGGCTCGCTCTTCATGACGCGGCCGACACTGTTCAACTTTGTCAGCACACCGCAGGCTCTGCGCGCCGTCGCGAAAGACCTGTTCAAGGTCGTGAAGAGTGGGGCAGTGAAGATCAGCGTTAACCAGCGCTATCCGCTGGCGCAAGCGGCGAAGGCGCATGAGGATCTGGCGGCGCGCAAAACAACGGGCAGCATTGTTCTGATCCCGTGATGTCGCAGCCTTATTCGCGCTTTCACGAACAGGGTGAAGACGCTAGACTTGCCGCCTTTTTCAAGCAGGTCCCGAGATGACAAAACCCTACAGCATGATGCCTGAGTGGGCGCCGCAGCAGGCGGTAATGATGGCGTGGCCGCACGACGCCACTGACTGGGCGCCGTGGCTTGAGGCCATCGAGTGTGACTACGTGGAGCTGGCGGCGGCGATTGCATCTGAAGTGTCGCCGCTGATCCTGTGCCGCGATGAAGAACACAAAGCGCACGTCGAACTATTGTTGAAAGGCCGCTGTGCGCATACAGCGCTGCTGGTGGTCGCGGCGTACAACGACACGTGGTGCCGCGACTATGGCCCGGTGACAATATCACACGCGGGTAACATGCAGTTGCTCGACTTCCAGTTCCACGGCTGGGGCGCGAAATATGAAGCGAGCCTCGACAACGATATCAACCAGAGCCTTGCCCAGTACTGGCAAGCGCCGCTGAAGACGATCGCCTATGAGCTCGAAGGCGGCAGCATCGAAACGGACGGCTGCGGCACGCTACTGACAACCACACACTGCCTGCTCGATAGCAATCGCAACAATACCTACACGCGTCAGCAGGTAGAGAAATTCGTCCTCGACCAGCTGGGGCTCGATCGTATGTTCTGGCTTAGCCAGGGCATGTTGATCGGTGACGACACGGATAGTCACATCGACAACCTCGCGCGCTTTTGCGATGCGCATACGATTGCCCATGCGACATGCTCGGTGAAGGACGATCCGCATCACGCGCCACTGGCCGCGATGGCGGAAGAGTTGAAAGCGCTACGCAAACCCAATGGCGATGTGTACACACTCGTGCCGATCGAATTGCCGGCACCGCAGCTCGATGAAGATGGCAAGCGTTTGCCTGGTAGCTACGTGAATTTCCTGATCGTCAATCGCAGCGTCATCGTGCCCGTGTTCGGCTGTCCGCAGGACGCGGCAGCCTTGAATGCGCTGCAACAATGCTTCCCTGGTCGCCGCATCGTGCCCGTGCCCGGCGGCAACCTGATCCGTCAATTCGGGGGACCTCACTGTGCTACCATGCAGTTGCCGGTGAATACGCTAAAGAGCCGGTAAAACACGTATAACTGTAACGATTCCAACGCCTGAGTTTAGAAGGAAAAGCGACATGACCCTGCGCGCCGCGGTAGTCCAGCAACGAGCCTGGCCGGACAAACAGCAAAGTCTTGCCGAGAGCGAGCGCCTGCTTGCCGAACTCGTTGCCAGGCACCAGCCCGAGCTCGTGTTGCTGCAGGAACTGCACACCACCCACTATTTTTGCCAGGTGGAAGATCCTGCACTGTTCGATCTCGCCGAGCCGCTCGATGGTCCTAGCGCTCAGCATTTGTCGATGCTTGCCAGGAAGTACAACTGCGTACTCGTTGGTGGCATTTTCGAGAAGCGCGCGCCAGGCGTGTTCCATAACACTGCGCTCGTATTCGACAAGGACGGTTCGATGGCCGGCTACTATCGCAAGATGCATATCCCGGATGATCCCGCGTTCTACGAGAAATTCTATTTCACGCCAGGCGACGCGCGCCGGCACGACGGCGAGAGCGGCTTTACGCCGATCGCCACCAGTGTTGGCAAGCTTGGTGTGTTGATCTGCTGGGACCAGTGGTATCCCGAGGGTGCAAGACTGATGGCGCTGGCCGGCGCCGATGTGTTGCTATTCCCAACCGCGATCGGCTGGGACCCAAATGACCAGGTCGCCGAGCAGCAGCGGCAGCAACAGGCATGGCATGTCGTGCAGCGTGCGCATGCGGTGGCGAATCATCTTCCGGTGCTCGTCGCCAATCGCGTCGGTCACGAACAGGATAGCGCGGGACAGGGCAGTGGCATCACATTCTGGGGCGGCAGCTTCATCGCCGGTCCGCAAGGCGAGGTAATCGCTGAAGCCGATGCGGAGACGCCGGGCTATCTGGTTGCTGATCTTGATTTTGCGCGCACCGACAGGTTGCGCAGGATCTGGCCTTATTTCCGCGATCGCCGCATCGATGCCTACGAAGGGCTTACCAGGCGTATTCTGAAGCCGTAACGGCGCCAGCATGAAATGGGACACCAGTTCATGATATCGACGCCGCGCTCAGCCCCCCATCTCGCCCCCGGTCAATTGAATATTGGCAACACATGCGCAGAGAGCAGGCCGAAGCCGCACAGGGGGAGGTGAAGGCGCAGCCGAGACGGGAAAAAAAGTGCCTTCTTTGCAGAAGGCACAACCCGTGGGGAGTTTCACTCGTTGCACTGATTATTACGACCATGCCGCGCCAAAGCTTGACCTCTTACGCTCTGCGGCAATCATCGGTATGACAAACGGCGCAGCAAGGCCACTAGTGCCGCTCGGCTTCGTCGCGCAGTGACACGTTTGGAGCCTGGCTGACACCATGGCATTTTGTTTTGACAGGGCGCGCGAGGAGGGATGAGCCAGCGCAGATCCTGCGCTTCAGCGTACGATGAAGAACCAGAGTCTGATGCCCGCTGCGGAGCGCGCGCCGCTGGCGACGAAGATGTGCTTGTTGAGCCAGTCGTACTTGCCGTCGGGGGCCTTGAAGCGGGGATTCATGCGGAAGTAATACGTGGCGGGGTCGACGTCTTCTCCGGCCGTGAGGCGCTGCATTACCGCATCGGGGCCATGGCGCAAACCGAAGTTCTGTATCTGAATGATGACGCCGTCGTCGGTCTGGATGGCGTAGGTGGCTTCGGCTTGTGTAACGCTATCGCCGCGGACGTGCTGCCAGTCGGCGGCGCCCTGGCTGATGAAACTGCCTTTCATCAGCGGGCCATCAAAGGTTCCGCCGAGTATGGGGATGATGCGGCGCTGCCCTTCATACGTCGGGCCGATTTGCAGTGGCTCCGCAAGCCGGCCTTCGGCAGCAAAAACGAACTCAAGATGCGGAGTAATCATTCCAGATACGGGATCAGTCGGCCGAGGATGATGACGCCCATCCAGATTGCCAGCGACAGGGTGGCGATGACCTTTGCCGGGAAGTCTGCCTGTTCGCCGTCAGCGAGCTTGCTGAGCTTTGCGTGCTCACCAAACCAGAACCACAGTGCGTTGATGCCCGCGAGTACGATCAGAGCCATCTTCCACTGGAACGCAATGTTGTAGAAATAACGGAAGGGGTCGCCTGCAAAGAAAAAGATGCCGGTGATCAGGTTGATCGCAAAACCCACCATTACGTACGGGATGAGCGACAGCGCCGCCTTCATTGGTACCGAGGGAGCAATACCGACCACGCGCAGGTCGATCGCCACGAGACCGCCGAACAGTACCGACAGGCCAAAGAAATGGAAGTTCTCCATGAAGGGCCATGCCCAGTAAGTATCGCGCATGAAGACACCCAACCAGGTGTCGCTAAACCATGCCAGAGTATCTTGGTTCATATTCTAATTCTCCCCGTGCTCAAGAGTAGGCCATCAGGCGGCCGGTGATGATCGCGCCGATCCAGCAGGCCAGCGTCAGACCACCAAACAATTTCGAAGTTGCTTCAGCACCATTCGCGCGATAGTTGTTCATCATCAACTTCATGAAGATGCCGCCGATAGCGAGCAAGGAAAGCTTGAGAATGAAGACGACCTGGAACGTGTATTCCGTCGCATGCGACACGTACAGCGCGATGCCAGAGATCAGGTTGATGATGAAACCGGTCCAGGCGGCGGGGAAGAGCCCTGCATGCGCGAGCACGGGGATGCCTTTCAACACACCCACGGAACGCATGGTCGTGATCATTACGACGCCGAGCGAGAAAGCCATACCCAGCGAGTGGAGGCAGAGCATGATCGCGAAGGTCCATGCGTCTTCCCGGACGTGGACGCCGATAGAGGTCTCTTCGATCCAGAGTAGTAAGTCCATCGTGAATTTCCCGATAGTGAAACTGGTCCGGCGCTGGCCGGAAACAGCGGATTTATATGGAGGTGGCTGGGTTTCCAGCGGCGCAAAAGGTAAGCCAGATCACCAGGAGGGGCAAGCACGAACAGTGAAAAAATGCAGGAAACTTGGCCGCGATCAAATGGCGGCGTGCGTGGACTCCCACGGTGCGGAAGGGTACATTCGATGCATTTTTACGAAGGGGCTGCATAGAAAGCCTGCGGTCTGACAGAACCAGGAGACGGATACATGTCACATCAATTGCCCGTAGTGGACGACACGCTCGTCTGGGATGCATGGCTGGCGCTGTACAAGGTGCCGGCGCTCAGCGTCGCTCTCGAGCTCGACATCTTTGAATCACTCGATGCGCAGCCGGATACCCCGGAAGGTCTCGCGCTGCGCCGCGACTTTGATGCGCGTGGGCTGCGCGCGCTGCTGCCGATGCTGATGCAACTGGGCTTTCTGGTGCAGCGCGAACGGCGCTTTCAGCTCACAGAAGCCGGTACACAGTACATGCTCAAGGGCAGTCCTTTTAGTTGGGCGGCCCTGTTCAAACGTGTCGGCCCGACGATCGCAGCGCACAAACTACTGCTTGAAACGATCAACAAGGAGCGTGAACGTGCTGTGAAGAATCGTCCGGCCGACGGTTGGGAAAGCGGACATGTCGATATGGAGATGGCGCGCGAGGTCACGGCATTCATGCATGCCCATTCGATGCCAGCGGCGCAGGGCATGATTCGTACCTGCGATTTCAGCGGCATTCGCAAGGTTCTCGATGTCGGTGGCGGCTCCGGCTGTTTCTCGATCGCACTCGCGAGCCTGCGCCCGGACATTTACTGCTCGATCATGGAGTTGCCGACCATCTGCGAACTTGCGCAGCACTATATCGATGATGCCGGCGCGAGTGGGCAGGTCGATACCGTCACCGTCGACATGTTCAGAAAGCCCTGGCCGGCGGGTTTCGATGCGCATTTTTTCTCGAACGTGTTCCACGACTGGAGCGTCGACACCTGCATCGAGCTGGCGAAGAAGAGCTACGCGGCGCTCGCGCCAGGTGGATGTATCCTGCTGCATGAGATGCTGCTTGACGATAGCGGCACGGCGCCGGCGCCAGCTGTCGCATTTTCACTGCTGATGGCGATGGGGACGCTGGGCCAGCAGTTCACCCTGGCACAGCTGCGCGAGATCCTCGAAACGGCCGGTTTCAGCAAGATCTCGAGCCAGCATTCCTATGGCTATTATTCACTCGTCCGCGCTGAAAAATAGAACGCACATCGAAAGGAATTTCGATAAACGAAAAAAATTTAGGGCCCTGATTTTTGGCGCAGTTTTTGAAAAACCCTTTTTGGGTCAATAATTTATATATTTTTTTGGACTTGCGTGCCGCAATTCCTGCCCGCTGGTATTTCATGAAAAGTGACGGGTTTTTACTTCCTATCGAAAATGCACCGTGGCAGAATGCGCGCCTTTATTTGGTCGTGCATCAGGAGCATACGTAGAGATGAGTAAAAACAGTCTGACATCCGCAATTGAAGCCGCTGGTGGCGCAGTCAATTTGCTGCGCAACTCGAAGGCCGGTATTTATGTTTATCCGGTAGTAGCGGCTGAGTTCTCGAACTGGCGTTCGGAACAGATGGCATGGCGCAACTCCGCCGTTCTGTTCGACCAGACTCACCACATGGATGAGATCACCGTCGAAGGTCCGGATTCCGAAAAATTCCTCAGCTACGTCGGCATCAACAGCTTCGCCAACTTCAAAACCAATGTTGCGAAGCACTTCGTCCCCGTGACTCCGGCCGGCCATGTTATCGGCGACATGATCATCTTCCGCGAGACTGAAGAGAAATTCATCCTCGTCGGCCGTGCGCCGACTGCCAACTGGGTTCGTTTCCAGGCTGCCATTGGCAAATGGAACGTGCGTCTGTTCCATGATCCGCGCTCCGATTCACGTCCCGATGGCAAAGCTATTTACCGCACGCATTACCGTTTCCAGATCCAGGGTCCGGATGCGAACAAGATTTTCGAAAAATTGCACGGCGGTCCGATTCCGGAAGTTAAATTCTTCCACGTCGACAAGATCAACATCGGTTCGCGCCAGGTCATGGCATTGCGTCACGGCATGGCCGGCGCACCGGGCCTTGAAGTATGGGGCCCCTATGCCGACAAGAGCTACATCCAGGCGACTATCGCGCAGGCGGCTAAAGATGCGGGCGTCGACCTGCGTTTCGTCGGTGCGCGCGCGTACTCGTCGAACACGCTGGAGTCGGGCTGGATTCCAAGCCCGCTGCCGGGCATCTACTCCGGCGACGGCATGCTGAAGGAATACCGTGACTGGCTCGGCGCCGATCACTACGAGGCCGTCGGCTCGCTCGGTGGCTCGCTGGACTCCAACAACATCGAAGACTTTTACGTAACGCCCTTCGAACTGGGTTATGACTTCTACATCGGCTGGAAAAAAGAAGACTTCATCGGCAAGGCTGCGCTGGAAAAAATGAAAGCTGCAGGCAACCAGCGCAAGAAAGTGACGCTGGAATGGAATCGCGACGACGTCATGAAAGTGATCATGTCTTCGTTCGAGCCAGGCCTTGCCTACAAGTGGATCGATTTCCCCAACCACAACTACTCCTCGAGCAACGCAGACGAGCTGCTGAAAGATGGCAAGCGCGTAGGTATGTCGATGTTCAATGGCTACTCGTACAACGAGCGTTGCCTGCTGTCGCTGGCCGTTGTCGACGCGAGCGTGCAGGTCGGCGACGTGCTGACCCTGAAGTGGGGCGAAGCGCCGAACTCTGGCAAGAGCTCCATTGAGCCGCACAAGCAGACAGAAGTACGCGTCAAGGTCGCTCCGACCCCATACGCGCAAGACGCGCGCGAGAACTACGCAGACAGCTGGCGTACCAAGAAGTAAGAACCCGGCGGGTTCACAACAGGGGCGCTGCAGAGATGCAGCGCCCTTTTTTATGAACTGGCAAAAGGGGCCGCTTATGTGCGTTTGGCAAGGGAGGGATCCTTGCCTTCAAAGGCCACGGGCGTTCTGTACCGGAGCCTCTCAGGTTGCTCGTCCGAGGCCAGGAGGGCTTGCCTCACGACTGCGTGGTACTGCGGGTAAATCGCTGTTCAAATCGAAAAAGTCCGCGGGAATTTTTGCAGGAAATTCAGTATGCTCGGCGCCCCCAGCCCTTTAGATCGTCGAGCCTATGGCCAAAATCGAAAAAAATCCCCGGGAAGACGGCGAATACCTGAACTCGCTGGCGCGCGGGCTGGCCGTGTTGCGGTCCTTCAGCCGTGACCGTCCCGGCATGACGCTCAGCGAGCTCGCTGCGCATACGGAACTGAATCCGGCGGTGGTCCGCCGCTGTCTCAATACGCTGATGCATCTTGGCTATGTGGCCAAAAAGGACAAGCTGTTCCTGCTGCGTCCTGAAGTCTTCAGCCTCGGTTCGTCCTATATCGAATCGATGAACCTCGAGGAGGTCGTCACGCCGAGCCTGCAACGCGTGCGCGACAATTCGGGCAACAGCACCGGTATGGCGATCCTGTCTGGCTCCGACATTCTCTTCATGGTCTATGTTTCTACAAAGTTGCTTACGCGCGTTGCGGCTGGCGTTGGCACGCGCTTTCCTGCATATGCAACATCCGCCGGGCGCGTACTGCTTGCGTTCCAGGACAAGGAGCGAACTCGCCTCTACGCGGAGAACGTCAAGCTTGCAGCATTGACGGACCTTACCGTGAATTCGAAAAGCAAACTGAAAAGCATCCTGCATGATGTGAAGAAGAACGGCTATGCAGCCACGCAGGGTGAACTCGATTTTGGCGTCGTGTCGGTGGCAGTGCCGGTATTTTCCGAAGACGGCAGAATACTGGCGTCGATCGCCTGCTCGACCTCACAGGTGCGCCAGAATCTCGATAGCATGATTGCGGAAGTGTTGCCTCAGCTGCAGCAGGCGGCGCGTGAAATTGAATATGAACTGCGGCGTTGCCCGTTGCTCGTGCATTCGATAATCAGCTAATAGCTGGACGCGCGGCAGTCGACCTGGGCCGAAGGGCGCCTGTAGCCTTCGATATCACCAGTCCTGTGATGTGCAATGTGAACCTGGCGTCAGCGGAATAGTCGGGACAAAAAAAAGCCGGGCATTCGCCCGGCTTTTTCATTCAAGCATCCAACTCAGAACTCGTAGTTCACGCCGATGGTGTAGCGACGTCCGAGGATGTCGTACAGGCCAACTTGAACGCCGTTACCTACGCCGGTCCGACCCACGCTGGTGCCGGGGGTGATAACGGGCGTACGATCGAGCAGGTTCTGCACGTTGGCGAACACTTCGAGGTTCTCATTTTCACCGAAGCGACCCGTCAGCCTTGCATCCATGTAGAAGATGGACGGGATCGAGTTGTCGTCGAGGGTGCAAATGTACGGACGAACCACGCCAGCAACGGTCCTGTTGCAAGCTACGAGCGGCGAGCCAGCCGGGACAGCGCCCGGAATGGCAACGTTGCTCTCGAGGCGCGTGCGGTCGAGGATACCGTCGCCGATCCAGCGACCCTGGACGAACAACGACCAGTTGTCGATGTTGTAGGTCACGTTGGTCGTGACCTTCCACTCGGGGAAGCCAACGCCGCCGATCTGGCCGGCGCGGTCATCCACGATGCCACCAGGCTGCTGGACCGAGTTTTCTGCCAGATAGCTCGTCAGAAAGCGTACGGAGAAATCTTCGGAGCGATCACCGAAGAAGTCCGCATCGCCACGGTAGCTCAACTCGATGTCAGCGCCTTCGATCTTCTGCGCCTGCAGGTTGATGAACACGGACTCGACGCGGTCGATTGGGCGGAAGCCGCCAGCCGGGTTCGTTACCGGCGCGTCATTGGAAATGACGTACTGGCACGAGCTCAACTCACCGCGGAAGCAGTTGTCCACGAGCTGCTGGAAGCCGATCGTACCGAGCGCGCCGGCGATCTCGATCGAGTACACGTCGAAGGAGGTCGAGAAGCCATCGAACCAGGCTGGCTGGTAAACGATACCAGCCGTAATGGTGTCAGCTTCTTCAGGCGCTGCGTTGGGGTTGCCGCCGGACAGCGAGGCAGCCTGCACGATGTTGCGGTTGTCCCAGGGGTTCTGGACGTTCGCGCCACCGCGGGTCTGGTCATAGCGTTCGCGCAAGCTGGCTGCCCGCACGTCGCGCGACTTGGTTGCACGAATGCGCACTTCGTCGTTGATCGTCCAGTTGCCGGACAGTTTCCATGCCCAGATGTCGCCCGAGCCGGAGTAGTCAGCCCAGCGGGCCGCAGTGTTTACTTCAAGCGAGTCGACGAAAGGCATGTCGGCAAGCAGCGGCCAGTTGAACTCCGTGAAAGCTTCTTTCACGTTGTAGCCACCACCAATTTGACGCAGCGAGCTGAACAGTACCGAACTGGAGTTCTGGTCGCCCAGGTAGCCGGCCGGCACGAAGCGCAGGCCAGGAATGCCGTTGTAGCCGGGAATGCCGCCGCTCTGGCCCTGCGGTACCAGGCCACGCAACGATGCTGGGTGAATGCCCTGCGAGCTCAACAGCGTGCCGTTGACCTGCGCCGGGAACTCGTCACCTGGATTCAGCGTACGCTGATCGAGCGCTTCCTTGCGGTACGAAACCCCGAATGCGGCGTCGACTGGGCCTGCGCCAAAGCCTTCGAAGACTTCGCCGCTGGCAACGAGTTCTGCCATGTGCTGGTCGGTCCACTGACGCGCAACCTTGCCGTCCTGGTCCATGATGTAGGCAGCGCCCGCGGGGGTGATGTTCTGCACGCCGCCGAAGGTGTTGATCGGTACGCAGTCGCTGAAGAGGCCACCATTACCACCCGCGGAGATGGGGCCGGTGAACTGCGGCAGGTTGACGCGGCAGACCGTCTGGCCGGTAGTGGGGTTGCGCACGGCGTCGAACGCAAGGTTCAGACGGTCGGTACGCACGCCATTGACGGTAACGAAGTCCTGCACGTTCTCGCCGTACTGGTAGTAACCGTTCAGATCCCAGCCGAATGCGAACTCGTGATTGAAACCGAAGGTGTACGAGTACATCTCGTTGTCAGTGTCCTGACGGGATTCGCCGAGTGGCGTATCCGGCGTGTTCAAAGCCGCCAGGCCGTAGCCGACGAAAGGTGCGCCGGAGGCGACGATGAGATCACGTGCCTGCGTTGTCAGGAAGGCGTTGTCTGGATAGACGCGGCCCTGCCAGGACGACTGCAGCGTGATGCTTTCGCGCTGGTCTGATGCTGCGTTCTGCGCATAGATGCCCTGGGCGAACACGGTCGTGCTGTCGCCCAGTGCATAGTCGAGATACAGGAAGGCGTTGGCGCGGCGGAATGCGTTGCCAAGCTCGTTATCGTCGTCTACGCCCCAGTAGTTGGGATCGTTATTGCTGAAGCAGAGGCAACCGGTCGTGATGGCGCCCACAACAGGCTGCGGAACACTGAGCGGCACGAGTCTGCCATCAGGCGTGAAGGTCATGCGGTTGATGCTGGGACGGGTGTTGTCGATCAGGATGCCGCCGCGGTTGAAGGTCGTTGGCTGCACGTACGGGCGGATGATGTCTGTCGGGCCGTTCAGATCCGGGTTCGTGATGCGCGAACGGCGCTGGAGGAAATGGGAACGATCCAGCTGCGCGCCGAACGAGCTGATTTTGGCCTGATCGAATCCGGATACCGAGCCCAGGATGTGCAGGCCGTTGTCGAATTCATGGCCGAAAGCGGCGCCCACTTCCCAGGTCTTGCCATCGCCATACTCGGTCATACCGGTCTGCGCGTGGGTTTTCAGACCTACGTAGTCGGTATCGAGGATGAAGTTTACGACACCAGCGACGGCGTCTGTGCCGTAGCTTGCCGAAGCACCGCCGGTCACGTTCTCAACGCTGCGCAACAGTTCTTCCGGGAACAGGTTGACGTCAACAGCACCGAAGCGGTTGCTTGGTACAACGCGACGGCCGTTCAGCAGCGTCAGCGTGCGGTTGGAGCCAGCGCCGCGCAGGTTGACGTTGGAGCCGCCGGAGTTCTGGCCGCCGTTCACCTGTTCCTGGTTCTGGTTGCCATAGAACTGTGGCATCTGGGTGAGACCTTCGATCAGGTTACCCGGTGCCATTGCCGCAAGTTCGGAAGCCTGGATGGTGGTAACAGGCGTTGGAGTTTCCATTGTGGTACGGGTGATGCGCGACCCGGTCACCTGGATCTCTTCTAATTCTGCGTCTTGCGCAACGGCGGAACTTTGGAAACCAGCCGCCAGCGCAAATACGGCACCGCCCATCAGCAAGGAAGAAGCGAGTGACTTCTGTCGTGCCGCGGTGCGAATTCCCGCAAATAGTTTTGCTTGGGTGAAACGTTGTGGATGAGTCATCATGATTTCCCCTTTGTTGTCATGACTTGTTTGATGGTATCTGCCCCCAGGACCAGAGCAATAAGGGACGTACACGGGCTTATGCCCGCGCGCATTGTATATTGCGGGAGGATCTTTCCCCTATTGATTTGGCTTTGCAGCCAGACTGCCACTTTACGAAATACTCCGGCGTGATTGTGGAAAACCGGACTCGGCAGGTTGCCAAATTTCGATAAGCGAAATAATATTCCCATATCGAAACAAGAATGTGAATTTTGGCGTGGCGCTCGCGGTGGATTTGCACAAAAAATCCATATTTGGTGAGCATGCGCAAAAAGCCGGTTTACGCAATGTTTTTCCTGCCTTCTTGCAGGTCAGGTGTTTGCAAAATTTCACGAATGAATCTTCGCAAAAAGCAGAATGGAAGTGTTTCCATGGGACACATGGCAATTCCAGCTGCAGATCGCACTAAATACAGTTCCCTGAAGGTGAGTGTGGAAAAGTGGCCAGGGTGATAGTTAGCCCTGGCCTTTTTTTTGGGGGGCCGCGCCACTTGTTGCGCGCCAGTGCGAGCCCTTGTGATCCATCCGCACTTCCCCACGTAGTCTGTTGAGCTGCCTGAAGTGTCGCGTGATCGCAGTAGCCGCCAAGCTAACTTATACTGCAGCTCTCATCGCCAATTCTGTTCTCCAGGGTGAATTCAGTGCATACCAGACGCATCCACGCATGGGCGCCCGCCCTCTATATCACGACCCTGCTTCCTGTCGCTGCGCTTCTGCCAGCTAACGCGCTGCTCGCACAGGAACCCTATGCCGCCCTCGCCGAGGCGGCGCAATGGGAGTTTCTCGACAAGTGGTGCACGGAGTGCCACAACCTCGACGATTATTCCGGTGGCCTCGACATGACGTCGCTCGGTGTCGGCAATGTGCCGGCAGATGCCGGCGTCTGGGAAAAAGCGATCCGTAAATTGAATGCAGGGATGATGCCGCCGCCCGGCCAGCCCAAACCCTCCGGTGAAGAATCGACCGAGTTTGTCGCCTGGCTTGAGTCCTACCTCGACGAAGCAGGCACGAAACATCCGCACATCACGCGTCCCGCAATTCATCGCCTGAATCGCAAGGAATATGTGAATGCCGTGCGCGATCTGCTCGCCGTCGAGATCGAGCCAGAGCAAATCCTGCCGGAAGACGATACCAGTGAAGGTTTCGACAATATCGCGGACGCGCTGCAGGTATCGCCAGCATTCATAGACCAATACGTCGCCGCAGCGCGCGTGGTGATGGAAATGGCAATCGGCGATCGCACCGCAGCCGTCGGCGGCACGAACTATCTGCCGCCCGAAACGCTGCCGACACGTGCTGAAGGCGGTGGTTCGCAGCAGTTCCACATGGAAGGCATGCCGCTCGGCACACGCGGTGGCATGCTGGTCGAACACTGGTTCCCGACTGACGGTGAATATTCCGTCAACATCGGCGACTTCACCCTGCATGCATGGATGTACAACATCGAGTTCGAAAACCGGTTCATCCTGACAGTCGATGGCGAGAAGGTTTACGAAACCATCCTGGGTGGTGATGCCGATCGTATCGCGCTCGACAAGGATCAGGGGCCGCCGATGGATGACATCAACGGCCGCGTTAAGGATATTCGGTTCACGACCACGGCCGGTCCGCACAAGGTCGCGGCGACCTTCGTCAGGCGCACCTTTGCCGAGTCCGATGACAACCTGCAGCATTTCATTCCTGGCGCATTGCAGGATCGTATCCTCGCGATACCGTCGATGGAGATTCGCGGTCCGTTCAATGCATCGGGCGATATCGCGATGACGCCGAGCCGTCAGAAGATTTTTTCGTGCTATCCGCAGGATTCCAGTCAGGAAGCAGCCTGTGCCGAGAAAATCATCACTGAGTTTGCTACGCGCGCATACCGGCGCGACCTCACCGAAGAGGATATGGTGCCCCTGCAGGCCTTCTACGCCGCCGGCAATGAGAAGGGTGGTTTCGAAGAAGGCATCCGGCAGGCGCTGACGCGTGCGCTGGCGAGTCCGTATTTCTTGTACCGCGCCGAGCTTGTACCGGTAGATGTCGCGCCTGGCAGCGTATACGAGCTGAGTAGTCTCGACCTGGCCTCGCGCCTGTCGTTCTTCCTGTGGAGCAGTGTGCCCGATGAAGAATTGCTCGATCTCGCCTTTTCAGGCCAGTTACGCCAACCGGAGGTGCTGGACGCGCAGGTCGAGCGCATGCTCGCCGATCCGAAATCGTCCGCGCTGGCATCGAGTTTCATCTACCAGTGGCTCGATCTCGACAAGCTGAAGGAGATCAGCCCCGATCCAGTGTTGTTCCCCTATGCAGCACAGGCCGGCGATCTGCGTCCGGATTTCATCAAGGAGATCGAACTGTTTACCGATAGCGTGTTCCGCGACGACGCCAGCATCCTGCGTCTGCTGGATGCAGACTATTCATTCCTCAACGAGCGTCTCGCGCTGCACTACGGCATCACGGACGTCAAAGGCCTGCGCTACCGCCGGGTCCCTCTGGCTGATGAACGCAGATACGGACTGCTTGGCAAGGGCGCGGTATTGATGGTGACGGCATATCCCAACCGTACATCGCCCGTATTGCGTGGCGCATGGGTGCTTGAGCGCCTGATTGGTTCACCGCCGCCGGCGCCGCCGCCAAACGTCGAAGACCTTGCTGAGAACGAATCGGGCCAGCCAGCAACAACGGTGCGCGAGCGCCTGGAGAAGCACCGCGAGAACCCGACCTGCAACGCCTGCCATGCAATCATGGATCCTCTCGGCTTTGCGCTGGAGAATTTCGATGCCACTGGCCGCTGGCGCGATGTCGATCGCTTCGCCGGCACGCCGATCGATGCGTCGGGCGTGTTGCCGAACGGCGCAGCAATCGACAGCCCGCAGGATTTGCGCGCTGCCTTGCTCGAGCGTCCGGACCTGTTTGCGCGCTCGTTCACCGAGAAGCTGCTGACATACGGCCTCGGGCTCGCGCTATCGCCCTATGACATGCCCACCGTGCGCTCGATCGTGCGCGAGGCGGCAGCGGACGATTATCGATTCTCGACGCTCGTCAAAGGCATCGTGCGGAATCCTGTATTCCGCATGAGCGTTGCGCCGGACGCCGCGACCGCTATAGCTGTACCGGAAACCGCCAGTCTGTGACGCCCAAACCAGGGCCTTGCCTCTACCTGCTGCCTGGTCTGCTGTGCGATGCAACCGTGTGGGAGCATCAGTCGGCCAGTCTCGAGCGCCATGCTGAAATCCGCATTCCAGCACTGCGCGGCATCTCGTCCTTTCGCGACATGGCGCTGCATATCCTGAAGGATGCGCCAGCACGATTTTCCGTTGTCGGACATTCCATGGGCGGGCGAGTTGCGCTGGAAATGATGCGTCTCTGCCCCGAGCGTATCGATAAGTTCGGTCTGATGAGCGTGGGCGTGCACCCAGTGCAGCCGCATGAGCCTGCTGCGCGCATGGCGCTCGTCGACCTGGCAGAACAGCGGGGCATGGAAGCGCTGGCCGACAAATGGATACCACCGATGGTGGCGCGATCGCGCCACGGTGATTTGGAGCTCATGCAAAAGATCCGGGCGATGGTGCTGCGCAGTACGCCTGCCGAGCATCGCTGCCAGATCGAGGCCGCGCTGACGCGGTCCGACCAGTCGCTGTACTTGCCAACGATCAAGCACAAGGTTCTGTTGCTATGCGGCGCCGAGGATGTCTGGAGCCCGCTTGCGCAGCACCAGAAAATTCAACAGCTACTGGCGTGCTCTGACCTCCACAGCATTGCCGATGCCGGGCACATGGTAACGATGGAGCGCCCGGAAGCCGTCAGTCGCGTGCTGGTCGACTGGTTCACCGGGGCCGGAGCGGACCAGGACATGTCTCGCCTGAAATGAAACAGGCCCCGAAGGGCCTGTCCATTGCTTGCTGTAACGGGAGCGTAGGCCGCTCTTCAGCCGATTACGCCGCAACGTGGCGATGAAAGGCAGTGTTGTTCGGCGTGTGATCGCCGGCCAGCCAGCGCTTCAACTCCGAGTGCGCCTTCGGCAACACGTCTGCGTTGATCTTCTCGACTTCTTCGTGATCGGTGCAGAACTCGACGATCATGTTGTCGGGATCCAGCACGTACAGTGAATTGCAGTAGCCGTGGTCGAGGAAGTAGTACTTCTGCTGGTCGTAATTGGCTTTCTTCACACGCGCCAGCAAATCCTGTTGCAACTCCTTCTCGACTTTCAGCGCAATGTGCCGGAACCCCGACACCGGCAGTTCCGGGCCGAATTCTTTCTGGTCGTCAGCATCGGCAAACTGGAAGAAAGCCAGTGCGCTGCCGTCATCCAGGCCGAAGAAGCAATGCGCGTAAACGCGCTCCTTTCCAAACAAATCGGTTTTCTCGCACCACGTCGCCTGCAGTGGCATTCCGAGCAGGTCTTCATAGAACTGGCGGGTTTTCTCCAGGTCCTTTACGACATAGGCATTGTGGTGAAGGCGGGAAGGCAGCTTGTTCATCGGTGACCTCGTTCCTGGGCAGTTTCAAGATGTGATCAGGCTTCCGCCCGTATCAACTGGAATCGATATTAACGCGGGAAATCAGGCATGCCCACCATGTTTATAGTAAAAAATCCAGATAAGAATATCTGTTCGTATATTTACATGAAAATTTCGATATGAGAATATTCGTTCGAATGCCGAAACTTTAGGTATTGCAAACGCAGTACGACACACCGCGACCTACGTGCGCAACTGGCTACAGTCGGTCACAGGCAGTATGACGTAGTACGGGGCGCGTTCGAAGTCCTCAGGACGCGCGGCAGATCCACGCGTCGTTCCGTGCAATACCTGGTTACGTACACAGGCAGTCCGAAGAAGTAACACACAGGAAGGTGACATAGAGCGCCGTTGTCCAGCCAGACGCTTTTCCATACACATCACGATCGCGGGCAGTTATGACGGCCCGCGTAGTCCTCAAGGAACGTTCACCCCGATTTGTTACGGTAATTGGCTTAAGGTCGGCCAATGCTAGTGCCGGGACAGATAAAGGGACGGGATTGGACTGAAGAGACCGCTGATGCCGCAGTTATGCGGAAACAACAATAAGACGGGCAGTAACAACAACGAGCGACGACATCGAGGAGAACCGGGCCTTAAGGCCGGTTTCGCTGTTGCCGCACACCAAACGACAAAAACCAATTGGGGTTAAGCACGATGAATAACAGTAGAAAGATTCGTATTTCTCAAAATTTGCTTGCCACGGCCGTGGCCACGATCATCTCCAGCATGACCGGCGTGGCATACGCTCAGGATCCTGCCGCTGATCTGGAAGAAATCCAGGTAACCGGTACGCGTATCCGCAACCAGACAACCATCAACACGCCGACACCGGTAACGGCTGTTACGCAGACGGAACTCTCAAACCTCAACCCTGCCTCCACCATGGCAGAGCAGCTTGACCAGCTCCCCCAGTTCTTCAATACCCAGACTGCCCAGCGCGGCGGCGGGACCTTCACCACGGCGAGCGGCAGCTTCCTGAACCTGCGCGGCATGGGCGCAGCCCGTACTCTGGTACTGCTCGACGGGTCCCGTGTAATTCCGGCGGACGCCGGTGGCTCGACCAACATCGACAACTTCCCGACCGCTCTGATGCAGCGCGTTGACGTAATCACCGGCGGTGCATCCGCCGCGTACGGCGCCGACGCCCTTGCAGGTGTCGTCAACTTCGTACTTGATCGTGAATTCGAAGGCCTGAAAACCAAAGTCTCCACCGGTATCTCCGAACGTCAGGACGGTGAAAACTGGAACGTATCCGTCGCTGGCGGTAAAGCATTCATGGACGACCGCCTGCATGTCATCGGCTCCTTCGAAAGCCGCTACATCGACCAGATCATCGGCAGCCGCGACCGTCTCGACAACTGGGAAGACTGGGGTCTCGTGCAGAACCCAGCCTGGGTGTCGGCAACCGCGACGCCGAACGTTCCGCGCCGCATTACCGTGCCAAACGTCTTCGACAACCGTGGTTCGCCGGCTGGCCTGATCACCACGTCGGCGCCGGGCTTCGCCTTCCGCAACTACACCTTTACTGACGATGGCCTGAGCGTACGTCCGTACCAGTTCGGTAAGTACAGCAACAGCTTCACCAGCAGCCAGAGCGGTGGTCCGGAATACCGCAACCATGTGGATTCCACTCCACAGACGGGTCCAGATGGCAACGAAGTGGTGCAGCGCTCCTTCTTCGGCGCCGTCAAATACGACGTTACCGAAAGCTTCAATGTACGTGCGCAGGCTATCGCTGGCCGTACTGAATCGAACACCTTCAGCGGCCTTGCAAACATGAGCATCGCTGGCGGTTCATACGACTACACGATCTACCAGGAAAACCCCTACCTGCCCGCCGCGGTCCGCAACGAAATGATCAGGCTGAACCTGCCCTCGATCAGCGTTGCCAAGCGCAACCAGGTTCCCGTGGTCAACGGCCGGAACGCTTATGACAATCGCGCCAACCGCGATATCAGCGAGATGCAGTCGCTGACTCTCGGTTTCGACTGGGATATCGACACAAACTGGCACCTGACCGGTAACTACCAGATCGGCGAGAGCAAGGTTCAGACCGGTTCGCTGAACATGCCGCGTATCGACAAGTTCTACCTGTCGGTAGACGCCGTACGTGACACCGCTGGCAACATCATCTGTAACATCTCGCGCGCCAACCCGACGCCTGCGCAGCTCGCCGCCTTCATGCAGGGCAAGAAACTGCCGAGCCCGCTGAGCCCCGCTGGTGTGACTGCTGATTCGCCAATCGGTCCACTGGATGCAGCTGCTTGCCGTACGCAAAACATCTTTGGCTTCGGTAACGTATCGAATGACGCCATCAACTACTTTACGGATGCAGAGAAGAAATCGATCCGTGAAATGGACCAGGACTTTGCTGAAATCCTGTTGACCGGTGAAATCTACGAAGGTTGGGGCGCTGGCCCGATCGGTGGTGCCTTCGGTCTGACCTATCGCGACGAGTCCGTTGTACAGTACACACGGCCGTCCTATGGCGAGCGCGGCGTACTGAACGCACCTGCTCTCGGCATTCGCGGTATTCCGGTTGGTTTCGCTGGTCCTGCCAACAGAACGCTGCATGCATTCACCGGCCCATCGGTTGGTATTGGTGCAAACACGGTACGGGAAGCCTATGCCGAGTTGAGCGTTCCAGTATGGGCCTGGGACAGCGGCCAGAGCCTCGAGACGACGCTCGGCTTCCGCAAGTCCGACTACAAAACCTCTGGCTCGGTCGACAGCTGGAAAATCGGTCTGAACGCAACCCTGTTCGAAGGTCTGCGCTGGCGTGCAACGAAGTCCCGCGACGTGCGTGAGCCGAACCTGCAGGAGCGTTACTTCACTGGAGCCGGTGGTGGCACGATCAACGATCCCGCCTTTGGCGGACAGCCCAACAACGCATTGACCGTATTGCCATCGCCTAACCCGGCTCTGCAAACCGAGCAGGGCGACACCATCACGACCGGTTTCGTTTACCAGCCGAGCTTTGCTCCGTGGGTTGAGGGTGTGCAGCTCGCGATCGACTGGTACGAAATCGATCTCGACAAGTCGGTTGGACTCTACGGTGCACAGCGTATCGTCGATGACTGCTACTTCTTCCAGAATGCATTCGCCTGCAGCCTGGTGCGTCGCGATACGGCCAACGTCGTGCAGCAGATCCTGAACGTGCAGACCAACGCCGGTGGCGCGCAAACCCGCGGCGTAGACGTGGAAGTGCAGTACACCGCCGAACCTGACTTCTTCAGCAGCCAGGACGAAAGCTTCACCATGCGTACGATGGTTGGCTACCTGTCGGAGCGTTCCACCATCTCCGCAGGTGGGCAGTACATCAACTTCGTCGGCCGTATCTCCACTCCGGAATACACCGCGTTGACGACATTCAACTACAACATTGCTGATTTCGGCATCATGTTGCAGTCGACGTATTACGACAGCACGATCAGCAACGGCAACAACGAAGCGCTTGCAGTGAACTTCATCGAAGGTGTCGACATCGATGATAATACTGTTGCGTCGCAGACTATCTTCAACGTGGGTCTGACCTATGGCCG
>JBEGWB010000029.1:0-11287 GCA_041178065.1 Pseudomonadota bacterium
GCCGCGGTTCCGTCACCTGGGGCGACGATCTGTTCGATGCGCGCCTGCACCTGTTTGGCTCGCTCGAGTTCCGCAATAACGATGCCTACCGCCGTGAAAACGCCGACTGGGACAAGCGCCAGGGCTATGTCAGGAATCCAGCCTGGGTATCGCTTACTGCAACGCCCAACATTCCACAGCGCCTTACCACCGAGTATGTATATACAAACTCGTTCTCGCCGACAGGCCTGATCCTGCAACCCGGCTCGGCGTTGAACCGCCAGCAGTTCAATGAATCAGGCACCGGCATCCTTCCTTTCCAGGAAGGACAGCTGGCATCGCTGGCAGGACAACCGGGCACCTTGTCGACGGCGCAAGGCAAACCTGGGGACTACCAGTACGACCTGTTCGTGCGTGGCCATACGCAAAGCTTCGAACGTGTTGGCGTGAAGCAGCAAACTGCGTTCCTCGGCGGCGACTTCGAGCTGAACGACTCGACCAAACTGTGGGGACATGCGCTGTTCGGACGCACCGCGAACACGCCCGAGCCCTCGTCGTCCGGCGCGGCTGGTACGGGTCTCGGCCACGCCGGCCTGGCCTTCATGACGCTATTCCGCGACAACCCTTTCCTTCCCGCCGCCGTACGCCAGACGATGACAACGGAGAATCGCCAGTCGATTCGTGTCGACCAGCACGGCATGCTCGGCACGCCCTGGGGCACGCGCGAATCGCCCGAAATCGTCAACCGTATGTGGTCGGTCACGACGGGCTTCGACACGGAGCTGTTCAGCGACTGGAACCTGCGTGGCTCATATCAATATGGTGAAGCGCAAAAGCACAATGAGAACGTCGGCTGGGAACGTCTCGATCGCTTCTATCTGGCGGCCGATGCAGTCACCGATCCTGTCACGAATCAGCCGATCTGCCGCATCAAGCTCGTGCAGCGCCAGCTCGCCGCGCAGGGTCGCAACCTCGAAGCTGAACTGCGCCAATGGGCACAGACGAACATTCGCGTATTCCGCAGCGATGCCGAAGCGAAAACCCCCGGGCGCCCCGAGCCCGTGGACTACCCGATCGCCGTCGACAGTATCGACGGTACGATCAGCGATTGTGTCCCGGTGAACATGCTTGGTCGCGGCCTGCAGTCACGGGAGGCGGTCGACTACATCCACTCGTCGCGCAGCAAGACCGGTATTTCCACGCAGCAGATGCATTTTGCCGAGCTGCTCGCCAGCGGCACTATTCACGAAGGCTGGGGTCCGGGTGTGATCAGCGGCGCTCTGGGCGCGACCTGGCGTGATTCGTCGATCAACCAGTACATCGTCGACTCCGCCATCGATAACCTCGGCGCTCCCTGCAACGTCACGCTGCCCGACGGCACCGTTGTCGTCCGCGGTGTTGCAGCGTCGATCAACTGCTCGGCAACGGCGGACAACCTGCATCGCTTCTCGGGCCAACCCGAATTCGATGGCGGCTACGATGTGTACGAACTTTTTGGCGAGTCCATCGTGCCGCTGTACAAATCCGCAAGCGGCGAGCAGAACCTCGAGCTGAATCTCTCGACGCGCTGGTCGAACTATTCGCGGGCCGGTGAATTCGTCACGTGGAAGGCCGGCCTGAGTTTCCAGGTGTTCTCCGACCTGCGTCTGCGCGGCACACAGTCGCGCGACATCAGGGAGGGTTCCTTCGAGGAGTTATTCGTACGCCAGGGCCGCGGCGCCAATATCACCGACCCCTTCAACAACAACATCGCGTACACCACCTTCAACCTGACGGGTGGCAATCCCGACCTCGAAGCGGAAGAGGCCGACACGACGGTACTGGGCTTCGTCTACCAGCCCTCGTACATCGAGGGTTTGTCCTTGTCGATCGACCGCTACGTCGTCGACCTCAGCTCCGCTATCGGCAGCTTTACCGAGCAGCAGACGATCGACAGCTGTTTCCGCGACAAAACCCTGTGCGAGCAGATCTCCTTCGGCTCGGACGGCCTGATCTCGACGATCCGCGTCGGCTTCATCAACATCAACGCCGCTAAAGTCAGTGGCTACGACATGGAAGCCAGCTATCGCATCGAGCCGGACCTGTTTGCTTCGCAGGCTGAGTCGATGAACTTCCGTCTCATCGCCGGCTACATGGATGAAAACTCGTCGACGCCCCTCAATGGCGTCAAGCTCGATCAGGCCGGCAGCGCAACGCTGCCCGAAAAAACCTTTACCGCGAACCTGATGTATAACGTCGGCAGTTTTGGCACCAACCTGCAGTACAACTGGACCGACGAAACCGTGCGCAACGTGCAGTGGGTTGAAGGCCGCGATGTCGACGATAACAGTGTGCCCTCGGTGAAGCTGGTGAACCTTGGATTGTTCTGGACCCGGGATCTCGCTTCGGGCAGCACGTTGCGTGCCTCGTTCAACATCAACAACCTGCTCGACAAGGATCCGGTGATTGCCGGCCTGACTCGCGTCGGGGACGAACTGGGACGCCGCTACGCGCTGGGCCTCGATTACAGTTTCTAGTTTTGCGCGAAGAAAGAAGGGGCGGCTCGAGCCGCCCCTTGTTTTCGTTCAGCCAATGCGTCAGGGCTACAGCGTCGTGATAAAGCGGGCCAACCACGGGCGCGCCGCAGCGCGTTGTGAGGGATCCGGCATGCTCCTATACTCACCTCAGCGTGCGGTACTAGATGCAGCGTGAGCCGCACTAACTGCCCGGCAACTAATCCTTCCTACTGGAGATTACATGAAAACCTTTATCCGGAATCTCGCGCTCGGCGCAGCAACCTGTCTCGCGGCGACGGCGGCCAACGCGCAGATCGGTTGCGATCGGGCCTGCCTTACCGGATACATTGACACCTACTTTACGGCGCTAAGCTCAAACAATGCGGCGCTGGTGCCGCTCGCAGCCGACGTCAAAATCACGCACAACGGAAAGGTCATGGATCTGGGCGCCACGTTCTGGGAAAACGCTGACAGCGCGATCTATCGCTGGGACATCGTCAACCAACGCCTCGGCGACACCGGCACCGAGGCCGTCATCCAGAATGCCGACGGCAGCAAGACCATGCTGATGGTCCGGCTGAAAGTGATCAACGGCGCGATCACCGAAGTGGAAACGATCAAGGCAAACGAAGGCGACGCCGACCGCCTGTGGGGTCCCGATCAGCTGACCTCGGTGTCGCCGGCCTTGCAGCTGTCGATTCCGGAGGCTGAACAGGATTCGTATTACCGCCTGATCGCCGCAGCGGAGGGTTACTGGCGCGCGTTCCAGACGAACGGCACGCCCGCCTATCACCGCGCAGACTTGCTGCCCGACTCGACGCGCTGGGAAAACGGGTTTCAAACGACAGGCCTGATTCGCAATGGCGAGTACGTGACGAGTGCCAGCGGCTTTGATGCCGGGCGCTTCATCGGACGTAACCTCTGGGATCGGCGTTATCCCGTTGTCGATACGGAGCGCGGCATCGTCCTGTCGATCGTGCGCTTCGGCCTCAAGGACGGGATGGAAAGCCAGAGCGTCGCCACGAGCAACAGCAGGCTCGTCGGCGAATTTTTCGCCGTGAAGTCCGGCATGATCCAGGAGATACATGCAGTGCTGTTCAATCTTCCGGACTCCGAGCCGAGCGGCTGGGAACCGGAGTTCGGCCCACCGCGCGGTGGTGCCGGCTGGTAATACACGCACATGGAAGGACTGGTGCTCGCCCCCGACATATTGGTGCTGCTATTTGTCGTGGCCCTGGTGGCCGGCTGCCTCGACACCCTCGCTGGCGGCGGCGGGCTCATCGCGCTGCCCGCCCTGATTCTTGCCGGCCTTCCGCCATTGCAGGCGCTCGGCACCAACAAACTGCAAGGCTCGATGGGCACGGCCATGGCCACGCTGATGATGTTCCGGCACCGGCGTGTGCAATGGCGCAGCGTCAGGTACCTGATGCTGACGGCATTCGTTGGCGCGGCCAGCGGATCGCTGGCCCTGCAGTTCATGGATACGTCCTTTCTTGGCTTCGTGATACCGATCGTGCTCGTGGTAATCGGTATTTATTTTCTGTTTGCCGGCAAGTTGCTGAACCTCGCAACGACCGCAAGAATGCGCGAGCCGCTGTACCGCAACACCGTCGTGCCGCTGATCGGCTGGTACGACGGCATGTTCGGCCCGGGCGCTGGCTCCTTCTTCGCGCTGTCGGGCGTGGCGCTGCAGGGCCGCAATCTGCTGGAAGCGACCGCTGTGGCGAAGACCCAGAACTTCGCCACGAACCTCGCCTCGCTACTGATCTTTGTTGCGGCGGGGCAGGTCATGTGGATCGCGGGCATCGTGATGATGGCTGGACAGGCCGCCGGCGCCTGGCTGGGTTCCCACATCCTGTTCCGCGTCAATCCACAATATTTGCGAATCGTAATCGTGCTGATCTGCCTCGCGATGCTGACACGCTATTTTGCCGCATAGCCTTGCTGCACCGAAGCCAGCGCATGGCCAGCCGGCGCCGCGCGTTTATCCGGGTTTGAGCAGCAGGCGGTTCGTCTCGGTCTTCACGACGTGGTAGCACTCGCAGCTCAACTCTTCCAGCTGGGCGCGGTTCAGCACGCGGATACGGCCGCGCGAGTAGGCAATGATGCGCAGCTTCTGCAGCCTGCCGGCCGCCTCGGTCACGCCTTCGCGGCGCACGCCGAGCAGATTGGCTATTAGCTCCTGCGTCATCGTTACGGTATTGCCAGACAGACGGTCCAGTGACAGCAGCAGCCAGCGGCACAGCTGCTGATCGACGGAATGATGGCGATTGCACACGGCCGTTTGTGCGATCTGCGTTATCAAGGTCTGCGTGTAACGCAGCATCAAACCCAGCAGCTCGCTGTGCCTCTGGAACTCGTCCTTCAGTCGCTGCGCAGGTAGCCTGAATGCACAACCGGCACTGTGTACTATCGCGCGGCTTGTCGTGCTGTCGCCGCCCATCACCAGCGGAAAACCAACAAGTCCCTCGCGCCCCACGACTGATATTTCGGCTGAGGCGCCATCGTCCATGAGATAGATCAGCGACACGACGGCATCGGTTGGAAAATACATGTGCCGCAACGGAGCCCCTGCTTCATATAGAACCTTGCCGACCGGAAGCGCGACAATTTCGAGATGGGGAAACAGTCGTTCGCGGACTTCAGGCGGCAACCCGGCCAGCAGGTGGTTTTCCATTGGTGAAGCCGATACAACTTTCGGGGCGAAGCAGTTCACTGTTAAGCAGGCCCTGTACTGTTCAGTTTGGCTGGACTGTTTTTTTCATGTTGCGTGTAACGTAGCACAGCGCCAAACACCATACTTTCTGACCAGCCCTGAGTTGGGCAAGAAAAATCCCCTGAAGAGCTACCGTTATTTCCGTGCCTGATTCAGGGAGCACTAGGCTGAGGTTCAGGCATAGCCTGATGAAAACCGCCGCCGTACGCGTCACAGTACTTCATATCGACGCGGCGGCTGCGTCCATCCCACCTGCAGACACTATGACTCTCCCAACTCCGCTCGGTACGCCGAGCAGGCACGAAGCGCAGTTCATTGCCGCGGCGCGCCTGTTGATGATTTGCGGACTCGTCTACCACCACCTGTTCGAGATACCCGGCTCCGATCATTCACCGCGCAACAACCTGGAGAACGCCGCGCACTTTTATCCGGAGTTCATCAACGCTTTTTTTCACATGGCGTTCATGGCGGCGGTGCCAGTGTTGAGCATCATCTCCGGTTATCTGTTCTTTTGCCGGCCGCGCCTCGACTATCGCGCCATGCTGGCGCGGCGTTTCTTTTCCGTCGCACTGCCGACGTGGCTCTGGTCAGCGCTCTGGCTGGCGATCGGATTTGCGTTTTACCGCATGGCAGGCGATAGCGGGCGTTTCGCCTGGGCCGCGTACGATTTTGACGACAGTTCGGTGATGACGCTGCTCAATGGAGTATTCGGTATCACCCGCCAGCCCTTCGCATTTCAGTTCTGGTTTGTACATGACCTGCTGCTGACACTGCTGCTGACGCCGCTCATTCATGTCCTGTTGCGCTATCTCGGCTGGCGGCTACTCGCGGCAGGCTCGGTCGTATGGCTGCTGATACCGGACCCACCGTTGTTCTTCTCCGGCAATGTACCGATGTTCTTCACGCTAGGCGCTTACCTCGCACAACCGCGGAGTCCGGGACTGACGCGCTCGCTCGAGCAGCTGCGCGTGTATCGCACTCCCCTGTTGCTACTGTTTGGCGGCGCCTTGTTCGTGCGCGTGATGTCGCATCTTGCCGGTCCACTCGAGCTAGCGCTGCACAGCCACCAGTTTCTCTGCCTGTTGCGCATTCTCGGCGTGCTTGCGATAGCAGCCCTGCTCTACGACATGGTGCTGACACAGACTGCACTGACGCTCCGCATCGAGCGCTACAGCGGATGCGCTTTCTTCATGTTCGCGATGCACTATCCGCTGATCGAACTGCTGCAGGAACTTGTCGTGCTGATTCCGGGCCATGCGACTTCCGTGGGGCTGTTGCTGTCCTGGCTGCTGGTTCCGGCGCTGACTATCGTAATCACACTGGCCAGCGCCCTGGCGTGCGAGCGGCATTTACCGGCGCTGTTCAGGGTACTGAACGGCGGCCGGCACACCGCTGCGGTCTACAGCACTGTCGCTACACCGCGCGGAACCGCACAGTTTGCGGCAACAGGGGTTCAGCCTTGAAAGGAGCGCGGCTGCAAAAATACGGCCTTCCCGCCAACGCCGACAGGTGATTACCCGTTGTGCGCTACGATCGCGGCGGTAGCATTGATGCTCACCAGGTCGTTGCAAGCCAGCTAATGACCGCATCGCGCATCAAATTCAACCAGGAGAACCGTGAGCAAGCGACTGAAGTTGAAAGTACTGCTCGCCCTTCAGGATTCGGCGCTGTATCCCACTCTGGAAGCAGCGCTCGGGGAATCAGGACTGGACGCCGTCCACGCACCCAATACGAACGAGGCGCTGCGGCTCGTCAACCAGGAAAAGCCGGATCTCGTCGCCATTGACCGGATGCTCCCGGACAGCGGCGGCATCCGGGTATGCAGGAGCATCCGTTCCAATCCGGAACTGGCTGAAACGCGGATCATCATGCTTGGGGAAAGTGATGATCTATCCGACCGTATCCTGTCGATGGAAGCCGGGTCTGACGACTATATGGTAAAGCCGGTATCACTCGAAGAGTTGCTGGTGCGCATCACCGCGCTGCAGCGACGGCATCCGCTGGGGCAGCCCGACCAGGTGCTCATGGCCGGAACCATCAAGATGATTCCGGCCGAATGGGTTGTCTACGTCGAAGGGAATCCAGTGCATTTGACGGCAACCGAGTACCGTTTGCTGCAGGAACTGTTGCAGGTGAAAGGCCGGGTGCTGACGCGGGAGTCCCTGCTGGAACGCGTGTGGGGGTACCAGAAAGTGCACAGCCTCGAAACGCGCACGCTGGACGTGCATATGAGCCGTCTGCGGACCAAGCTGGGTGCGTCGGGGTGCAACATCGTCACCGTGCGGAATATCGGCTACCGCATCGACATCGTGACGGAGTGGCTCAATGACCGGAAGGATGCCGAGTAGCGCCGGCTAGAATTCGCCGTCGACGTTTTCGCTGACGCCCCGAACACGCAGACCATAACCAGGCGTAAGGCCCCACCACTTGCGGTAGTGCTGGCCCCACTCGAGATAGCGCACGCGCGTCAACTCGACAAATCCTGCTTTCAATATGCCTCTGATCGAGGCGCGGTTGTCGGAGACTGCAGCGATGCAGGCACGCTCCAGCCCGTTGTAGCGCCTGCAGTGGTCCTGCAGTACCGCGCCGAGCAGCGCCGGGTAGATCCCCTGTCCCCGGCAATGCTCGTCGATGAAGCAGTCGTAGATGAATATTTCGGACTGCGCGACCGGATACATGCAGGCAATTTCATCGATATAAAGCGTACTGCTTGCTACCCATGCGTATCCGACGATCATGTCCTGGCGCATCGCGACAAAGCACTGGCGCCCACCACGTTCCATGCGCTCAAAGAAATTACTGCGTGGGTAGAGTGAACACAATCGTTCGAACAGCGCTGAACCGGGCTTGTCGATTTTTACAAACTGCACGGAGGGGTTGGGAGGCAGGGACAACAGGGAACTGTCATTCAGGCTGTGTCGGTAAACGACCAGCGTCTCGGTTCTGATGACTTTGGCGAGCGCTTTCCTGAGCAGGAGCCAGGGTAGCGCCGCGGCACCATGGGTTTTCCATGCCTGGCCTATGCGCGAGGCCATCAGTTTATTGCGCCATGGCGCAACGCGTGGCGGATCAGACTGCCCACGTTGGACGCGTGCAGTTTCCGCATAATGTTCAGGCGGTGCGATTCGACGGAGGGCAAGGAAAGGCCCAGCTTGAGTCCGATCGCCGCCGCCGAGCTGTCCTGCACAACCAGTTTCAGGATTGCCAGTTCGGCGGGCGTAAGAGCTTCGGTGTTGGGCCTTTGCTGCGGCGCTGTCTTCATCGCCAGCCCGGAGATCACGGGGCTTAGAAAATATTTGCCTTCACGCACCCGGCGCAACGCAGGCAGTAGATCAGTCGCCACCTGCGCCTTATTGACGAAAGCGCGGATACCCGCGCGAAAGGCCTCTAGTACGGTGATGTCATCCTTGAAGATTGCCAGTGCCACGACTTTACTCGAAAGTCCACGATTGGCGATTTCACGCGCCATTTCAAATCCATTGAGCGCCGGCGTATTGATGTCCATTACGACCACGTCAGGATTGTGCGAATCGACGAGGATAAGCGCTTCGGCACCATCGACGGCTTCGCCCGCAAGTTCACAGGATGCAGCTTCAATGATTTCTCGAAACGCCTGGCGGAGCACTGCGTTTGGTTCTGCCAGTACCACTTTCACATTTGCCTCACTACAGGGACCCGTTGCATTGGCCATCAGACTAACCGAGGCCGGCGTGCTGCGAGTAGCGTGAGACACTTGAACCGTGCGTGGGAAACATGGCATGGGCACGCCGGGTGAAACGTTATTACTGCACCAGCCCCCTGCGAATGGCGTAACGAACCAGTGTCGCAATGTTGTGAATATCGAGCCGCTGCATGATGCGTGAGCGGTGCGTTTCCGCCGTTTTGACGCTGAGGCTGAGCAGCGAGGCGATTTCCTTTGTGGTCTTTCCTTCGGCAATCAGCTGTAGCACCTGGCGTTCGCGGCAGGTAAGAAGTTCTTCCGGCTGCTCTTCTTTCGTCGTCAGGGAGCGGACCACGGTCTGGGAAATTTTCGGACTGATGTAGAGTGCTCCGCGCAGCACTTCCATGATGGCGTTGAGTAGATCAACACTGGCCTGTCGCTTCAGCACATACCCGCGTATGCCAGACTTGAGCGCTTCGAGCGCAAAGGCCTCATCATCGTGCATGGTCAGCATCACTACCTGCGTGCGCGGCGATTGCTTGTGGATTTCATGAGCGGTATCGATGCCATTGAGCAAAGGCATTCCGAAGTCGATGACGGCGATGCTGGGATTCAGCTTCCGCGCCAGGCTTATGGCCTCGTGCCCGTCCTCGGCCTCGGCAATGACCTTGAAGCCATTGTTCTCGAGCAAGGTCTTGATACCTTGCCGGAACATCAAGTGATCATCAGCAAGCAGCACACTTCTTTTCGATTCCATATTCACAAGGGTATCTCCACCTGAAGTTCGGTTCCTTTTCCATACACTGAATGAATGCGACAGGTCCCGTGGAGGGCTGCCACACGTTCGTTGATACCGACCAGACCAAGGCCATCGAATACCGGAGGTTTTGCATCCGGCATCCGCAGTCCTGTTCCGTTATCGCTCACACTGCAGTAAATGCGTTGTCCCTCATCCCAGAGCCGGATCTGCGCGGCCGTGGCTTTTGCATGCCTGGCGACGTTGGACAGGGCTTCCTGCACCACCCTGTAGAGCACCGTTTCCACGGCCTTCGACAACCTCGCTTCGTAGCGCCCCTCAACAAGGATTGAAAGACCAGACCGCTTCCTTACGCCCTCAGCAAGCAATTGCAGGCCTGGCATGAGCCCGAGCTGATCCAGGATGAGCGGACGCAGTTCATGCGACAGGCTGCGCAGCTGTTCGCAAACCTCATCCAGCTTTTGCACCACGGCCCGAATTTTCGTTGCTGTCTTTTCTGGAGCATCACGCGCTATGTCGGCAAGATCGAGATAGATGACGGCAAGCATTTGCGCCGACTCGTCGTGAAGGCGATGGGCAATGGCGCGAGATACTTCCTCCTGTACATCGTACAGCTTCAGCAATGCCACGCCGCTGCTGGCGCCGAGGCGGGGAATGGCGCATTGCTCATAGCCGGCGGGGGATCCGCCTGTCTCGACAGGTTGCGCCTGTTGCGCAGGCCGCACGGGCGCGGGACGCGTTTCGTTCACTCTGCCGACAAGTGATTCATATTCCTGCCTGCTGACTTCGTGCAGTGTTATGTCGATATCGAATGGTTCAATTTCCGCTGGAAAGGAGGGCGGCGCCGTCGGATCGCGGTCGATATCTGTATTGCCCGCGACTGCCGATGCATAACTTGCAGGGATGCGTTGCGGGTTACCGATCGAGTTGTCTTGCGTCTGCATACATCCTTCCGCGGTAGTAAATGCATGGCTTGCATTCTTGACGACTGATTGTCGCCGCGTGATAACCGTCCATCTGTGCGAAATCCGACATAGCAGCCCTAATTCCGGACTAATCTTTGGCTGGAGAAATGTTTCGATTGACGAATCAGCGTAACCACATCGTCAATACGATGCGTGTGCCGCGGCCCAACTGGCTGCTGATTTCAAACTCATCGGCCATGCCGCGCACGCCGGACAATCCATAACCAAGACCACCTGAAGTGGAGTAGCCGCTCTCCATGGCTGCCTGCACATCTGCGATTCCAGGTCCCGCATCACAGGCCTCGACGACGATACCCACGCGTGCGCTACTCATCCGTGTTGCCAGCAAAATTTCACCGCAGCGCGCGTAGAGACTGATGTTGCGCGCGAGCTCTGACACGGCCGTGACCACGATAGTCGTCTGGTTATCTGAAAATCCAAGCGACTGCACGAGGAGGCGCGCGGCTTGTCGCGCCTTGACGATGTCGCCGGTGCGCTCGATCGGAATTGTGTCCGCGCCGCTGATGGTTTGCACTTCCGCGGGCTCCATTACTGGCTCCACGGCAAAGTCCGCGTTTTCCATGCTCGAAAACAAACGCTGAGATGTAGCGCGAGCAGCGCGCTCGCCGGCATTGATTTCATCGAGGAAATTCATGTGTAACCCACCTCTGCGGCAATGACGGGAACTGCATCCTACCGAGGCTGCCGCCGTGA
>JBEGWB010000030.1:0-4819 GCA_041178065.1 Pseudomonadota bacterium
AGTGTCGGAGCTATGCTGCGTCTGGGGCGCGCGCAGCGTGCGTCTGCCGCGCGAACAAAGGCCTCGGCGCCACCACCGCATGCGGAATGCCGCAAGCGGCGGCGGGCTGCATCTCCGCTGCGCGGAGATGCTTTCAGCCGAGCAAGCTCGGCTGAACCGGCCTTTGTTCACGCGGCAGACGCGGGATCGCCCCAGACGCAGCACAGCCCCGACACTCTTGCGCCGACATCAGCAGCAACTGAGATCCCGGGGGTGTACAGAACAGGCGACTATAGACCAAAGCAAACACCCTACCCACGTAACGACCAGCAAGAAACGTCCCGTAAAACACAGGCCTACGCGCAAACTGCGACATTCATCGCAAAGCAACTGAACCGTTCAGAATCTCCTTCCTTCAATTGCGGGGATTCCCCGATGTGTACAGCAAGGGCCGACGCCTATTCTGCGCCCACGATCAACAGACCGACCGACAGCGGCAGACCAGGCCCTGAACTTTCAACCGGATAACAACCGGCGACAAAGAACAGATTTCCCGCTTCTCATCGGTGCAGGTATTCAGGACAGCCATGAGCAGCCCCGCCTACTCCACGACTGCAGCACGGGCCGATGCGACGCCGTCGGCGACGCGCAAGACGCGCACGCTGACCATTGCCGTCGTGGCGCCGAGTCTCGAGATTCTGGGTGGACAGGGCGTGCAAGCCAGGGCACTAATGGATGAACTGCAGGCCTGCGAATTCAAGGTCATGTTCGTGCCGGTGAATCCAGCCTTTCCGCGCGGCCTGCGCTGGCTGCGCAAGATCCCCGTGCTGCGCACGATCCTCAATCAACTGATCTACATCCCGAGCCTGCTGCGTTTGCGACATGCCGATGTCGTCCACGCTTTTTCCGCCTCGTACTGGTCCTTCCTACTGGCGCCGATGCCGGCGATCCTGGCCGCGCGACTGTTCAGAAAACCCATCGTGCTGAATTACCACAGCGGCGAAGCGGGGGACCATCTCGAACACTGGGGCCTGCGCGTGCATCCCTGGTTAAAACTCGTCGACAAGATCGTCGTGCCTTCGTGCTACCTGCAGCAGATATTCGCGCAGTACGGCTACAGCACGCGCGTTATCCGCAACATGGTAGACACCGCGCGCTTCAGTTATCGCGAACGCGATCCACTGCAACCGAAGCTACTGTCCTCGCGCAACCTCGAACCGCTATATGGCGTCGACAACACGCTGAAGGCCTTCGCGCTGATCAAGAAACAGTATCCAGAAGCGACGCTGACCGTCGCCGGTTATGGCAGCCAGGAAGCGTATTTGAAGGCCTGGGTACAGGCGAATCGCCTGAAGGACGTGCGTTTCGTGGGGCGCGTCGAGCCGCCGGACATGCCGAAGCTGTATGACGAAGCCGACGTCTTCCTCAATTCCTCGACGATCGATAACCAACCAGTGTCGATCCTCGAAGCCTTCTCCGCCGGACTCGCCGTCGTGTCCACGCCCACCGGCGACATTGCCGCGATGCTGCTGAACGGTGCACGCGGACAACTGGTGCCGCCGAACGATCCGATCGCGATGGCAGCCGCCGTCAGTGCCGCGCTCGACCAGCCGGCCGAAATCACACCGATGATGCGCCGCGCGCGCAACGAGGCCGAGCGTTATACGGGACCGATGGTCTGCCACGAATGGGCAGAGGTCTACGCCGAAAGTCATGCCAACAACAACTACCGCACAAGCGCTGCATGAGAGGGAACCCGTGAAACTCCAACGCCTGCTTTCAATGTCGACCGCCGAGATTTTCTCCCGTGGCGTCCAGGAAGCATCGAAAACCTTTGAACGTTTGACGCTGTCGCCGGCTGAAGCGCCCTGCCTGTTCCGCAAACTGAAGGAAGACGAAGCCCATAGCGGCATCATCGACCAGTTTCGCGCCGGCCACGGCGAGCAGGCTGAACGCCAGCTCGCGCGCCAGTTCCAGACTGCAGCGCCCTTGCGCTTCTTCGCCGGCGCCGCCGAAACCCAGGTGCCCGACCTCATTGCATCGCAGTGCCACGCCGAACAGGCGGCGATCATCAGGAGTGCCGACGGCGTGTGCCGCGGCGACTTCCCGATTCTCGGTTACGGCACGCTGTCGTTCGGCAAGCCTACCGACTGGCATCTCGATCCCCTGTCAGGCAAGCGTGCGCCGCAGGTGCACTGGAGCAAGATCGATCCGCTCAACTGCGAACTCGTCGGCGACCACAAGGTTGTCTGGGAACTGAACCGTCACCAGTGGCTGCTCGATCTCGGCCAGGCCTACCGCTTCACCGGCAACGAGCGCTACGCGAAGATTTTTGCGCAGGGCATCGGCGACTGGATCCGCAGCAATCCGCCGGGCGTCGGCATCAACTGGGCCAGCTCGCTCGAAGTTTCGATGCGCCTCATGGCCTGGTGCTGGGCGCTGTTCCTGTTCCGCGGCTCCAGGTGGCTGACGCCGCCACTGCAGGTACAGATGATTGGCTGGATCGAAACGCATGCGAGCTACATCGAGCGATACCTGTCGACGTATTTTTCACCGAACACGCATCTCACCGGCGAAGCGCTGGGCCTGTTCTACTGTGGCACCTTGCTGCCGGGCCTGAAGGATTCGCAACACTGGATCAACACGGCGCGCAAGATCCTCATCGAACAGCTGCATCACCAGGTGCATCCGGATGGTGTGTATTTCGAACAGGCCACGCGCTACCAGTACTACACCGTCGACATCTACATGCACTTCGTCATCCTCGCGCGCCGCAATCGCCAGGACATTCCGGAAGAAGTGAACGTCGGCATACGCCGCATGCTCGATTTCCTGCTGACGCTGCGTCGCCCCGACGGTTCAATGCCGCAGATCGGCGATGCCGACGGCGGCTGGCTGCTGCCTTTTGTGCGGCGCTCACCCGATGATTTCTCCGCACTATTTGCAACCGCAGCCGTGCTATATCACCGCGCCGACTATGCCTGGGCCGCTGGCAAGATCGCACCGGAAACGCTGTGGCTGCTGGGCGCCAACGCCTTCGCGGAATTCCAGGCACTGCATCCGGCGCCGCCACATCACACCACGCTGCAGATTTTCCGCGAAGGCGGCTACGCGGTCATGCGCAACGGCTGGCAGCAAAACGCGCATCACCTCATTTTCGACACCGGTCCGCTCGGTTGCGGCAACACCGGTGGCCACGGCCATGCCGACCTGCTATCGATCCAGTGCTGCGTATTCGGCGAGCCCTACATAGTCGACGGCGGCACCGGCAGCTATCGCGCCGACGACGAATGGCGCAACTATTTCCGCACCACGGGCGCGCACAGCACCGTGATGATCGACGGTCACAGCCAGGCGAAGCCGAGCGGCCCCTTCACGTGGCAGATGCCGCGTCCAGCGGCGCGGCTCCTGCACCACGCAAGCTCCACCGACCTCGACCTTGTCGAAGCTGCACACGACGCCTATTCCGATCTCGACGATCCGGTCGGCCATCGCCGCCGCATCCTGTTCGTCAAAACCGGTGGCGGCTACTGGGTCATCGTCGATGATCTGTCGGGCTGCGAAAACCACAAGGTGGACCTGCGCTTCCAGTTCGCGCCGCTCGAGGTCAAGCAGGAAGGCGAATGGCTGCGCGTGCGCGGCAAGAACGGCGGAGCGCTACTGATGCGCACCTTCGCAGCGGTCGACCTGCAAAGCGAAATCACCGAAGGCGAACTCGCCCCGGCCAGCGGCTGGGTGTCGCCAAACTACGGCCAGCGCGTTGCGACCCCGGCTGTGACCTGGCGCGCCGACGCGAAGCTGCCGCTGCGCGTGGTCACGCTGCTGTACCCGCTGGCGAATGCCGACGATCCGGCGCCGGACGTAACGGCGCACATCAACGGCGCTGTCGGCGAACTCGACGTTACGACCGTCACCGGCCGCGAGCATTGCATCAGGCTCGACGACGACAAGATCGTCATCCGCCAATGAGCTGCCCAACACAGCCCCATCGCAACATTCGTAGCCACGCAATATCGGGGATACAGCCATGTGCGGCATAGCCGGCATTCTCAAGTTCGATCCCAACGAAGGTATCAACGAGGCGCGCCTGCTCGCGATGCGCGACAGCCTCCTGCATCGCGGCCCCGACGACGGTGGCCTGATGCACGACAAACGCATCGGCCTTGCGCATCGGCGCCTGTCGATCATCGACCTGTCGGCCGCCGGCCATCAACCGATGGCGAACCCACAGCGCACGGTGTGGCTGTCGTACAACGGCGAGGTTTATAACTTCCGCGAACTGCGCACGCGCCTGCAGGGTCTGGGCTGCCACTTCGAAACGCGCTCCGACACCGAAGTGGTACTGCGCGCTTACGAGTATTACGGCGAGAGTTGCGTCGAACACCTCAGCGGCATGTTTGCCTTTGCGATCTGGGATGCACCGAAGCAGCGTCTTTTCCTCGCGCGCGATCGCCTCGGCATCAAGCCGCTGTACTACGCCGTTACCGGCACGCAGCTACTGTTCGGTTCCGAGGTCAAGGCGATCCTTGCAGAAGGCAGCTTGCAGCCCGAGTTCAATCGCAACGTGCTACCGGAATTCCTCGCGAGCCGTTACGTGTCCGGCAGCGATACTTTCTTTGCCGGGGTTCACAAGCTGCTGCCCGGCCACACGCTGTCATGGACACCCGATGAAGGACTCAGGACGCGCCGCTACTGGTACCTGTCGGCGGCGCCAAAAAGCGAGGAGCTGTCGCGTGCGCAGTACGTCGACATGGTCCGCAGCGGCCTCCAGGACGCCGTGCAGAGCCACATGATCGCCGACGTGCCTTGCGGGCTGTTCCTCTCCGGCGGGCTCGACTCC
>JBEGWB010000031.1:0-37255 GCA_041178065.1 Pseudomonadota bacterium
CCTATGTCTACCTGCAACGCGCGGAAGAGGGCATCGCGCGGCTCAACATGATCCTGACGAACATGAGCGAAGCCGCGCGGCTCGAACAGATCCTGCAGGAATCCGAGAAGGAAGTGACGGAGCTCAACAAGGTCGTCGAAGCCTGCGTCGCCGAGTACAGGCAGATCTACCCGGGCGTGCCCTTCAAGAGCGGCATCAGCAAGAGCCCGGTGACGATCATGGGCACACCCGAATACATCGCGCAGCTGATGGACAAGGTGGTCGCCAATGCCGTCGATTTCTCTGAACCCGGCAAGCCCGTGCTCGTGACCTGTCGCGAAGACACGGGCGAAGCCGTCATCACCGTCAGCAACAACGGCCCTTACCTCAAGGACAACATGAAGGACCGCATCTTCGACTCGATGGTGTCCGTCAGGCCCGAGCACATGAAGAAAGTGCCGCATCTCGGCATGGGCCTGCACATCGCGCGCATGATCGCCGAGTATCACGGCGGGTATATCTATGCGGAGAACCTGATCGGCGAGCAGGGCGTGATCGTGGTGGTGCGCTTGCCGCTGCACACGAAGTAAACGGCACACCGAGGTTGCGGTGTAGTGGCGCGCGCCTGATATTCTGGCGGAATCCCAAAACTGTACTAGGCTGCTGGAACCCTCCCAAAGACAGCGCCGCAGCATGTAGCGGCAGGATGCCATGTCCGCACCCGACTTGTTGCAGTGCTTGCGCGCCCAGGATCCTGACAGTCCTGCGTTGAGCTTGTTGACGGGTCTGCACGAAGAGTTTCGCTGGACCTATCGTCAATTGCTGGAGGCCGCGTGCGGCTTTCGCGCCGCGCTGCAGGGCCTCGGCGCCGGGCCCGGCAGCTACGTTTGCCTGATCGCCGACAATTCCCCGCAGTTCATCGGGCTGTTTCTGGCTTGCCTCGAGGCCGGCTGCTGTTTCGTGCCGCTGCATCCTGATCACAACGGCCTGACGATTACTGGCATTCTGCGTGAGCTGCGTCCGGCGCTGGTGATCGTCGATGAAGAGTTGCCCGAATCCTTGTTGCAGATTGTGCTGAGTGAAGCGCGCAGGACCTGGCGTCTGCGGCTGACGCGCAGGCCCTCGCTGCGCGCCGTCGTGACCCTTGCGCACAGGCGGCAAGCTGACTGCGTCAAGGATGCGGCAGTGCAAATCGCGGAGCAGCCGCAGCCTGCCACCGTGGATCAGCTGCCAGTGTTGCTGCTGCATAGCTCCGGCTCCACCGGTGCGCCGAAGGTCATCCTGTACACGCGTGCGCGGCTCAACATGTTCCTGCACTGGCAGCGCCGCCTGTTCACTGCTTTTCCCGACGACCCAGCGGATCTCCTGCCCTCGCCACGCATCAATGCGCTGCCGCTGGCGCATTTTGGTGGCCTGAGTTTCGTGCTGCAGGCCTTGCTCGATGGCAGGACTGTGCATCTTCCGCGCGCGATCGCGCCTTACGACTATCTTGCCCTCGCAACACGTGAAAGCTGCCACTTGCTGATGCTGGTGCCGGCACTCTATGAAGCGCTGTTGCGCGATGCGCCAGCGCCGCCGCGAAACTCGTCGTTGCGCTACTGCCTGACGATGGGGGAAGCGGTCACGCCGCAATTGGTTGCGATTATCAGCGACGCACTCGATGTACGCGTGTACTCGGCCTACGGCATGAGCGAGGGCTTGAGTGGCCTGTCGCATCACGGTGTGGATATTCCGGCGAACAGTTGTGGCCGGCACCTCTTCGGCGAGCTCAGGCTCGTGGCTGACCCCGAGCAGGCAATCCGGCGCGGCGACAGCAAGGGTGACACCACGGCGGGAAGCGCCGATGAAGGCGAGCTATGGGTACGCAACGCGACCACCTTTCCCTGCTACCGCGCCGCGGAACTCAATGCGCAGAAATTCATCGATGGCTGGTACCGCACCGGTGATCGCTTCCGCCGCGATCTGCAGGGCAATCACTATTTCCTCGGGCGCATTGATGCGATGTGCGTGGTGAATGGCCGCAATGTGTACCCGGCCGAGCTCGAGCAGGTGTTCCTGCAGCATGCCGAGGTCAGCGATTGCATGGCGGCGGTGATGGCGCTCGACAAGGGCAGGCGGCGACTCGGCGTGCTGATCTGCCTCTGCCCCGGCAGCGGGCTGACGCCGGCGGCGCTGGTTGACTGGTTCCTGGTCCACGGCGCCTTGCATGCCACGCCGGCCTGGCTTGTGCTTGGCAAGGGCATTCCGCGCAATGCCGCGGGCAAGCGCGACCGGCTTGCCGTTGCCGCATTGTTGCAGCAGGACTACCAACACTGCCTGCGCAAGGTGTCGTGATGAACCAGGTCTCTGCTGCGGTGCAATACACAGCGACAGCTGCGCCGGCGCTGGACGCAATCATCGCGATCTGGCGCGAAGTGCTCGAATGCACGCCTGGCCAGATCGAGGCCAATAGCAACCTCTTCCTCAGCGGTGGCGACTCGCTGGCTCTGGCGCGCGTGCTGATCCGGGTACGCGAGCGCCTCGGTGTGCAGCTCGACCTGCGCATGCCCGCGAGCTTCAGCACACCGGCGAAAATGGCAGGCTGCGTAGTGGCGGCAGCTTCGCTGCAATCGTTACGCGTCGCGACGGACGCGGGACTATTCATCGCCACCGGTGCGGAACGTTTTCCGGCAAGCGAAGGCCAGGCCGCGCTGTGGTATGCGGAGCAGATGGCTCCAGGAAGTGGACTCTATAACACGGCCGTGATCCTGCGCCTGTCAGGCGAGCTGCATATTGCGGTACTGACGATGGCCTTGAACGCGCTGCTGCATCGGCATGAGATGCTGCGCGCCCGGCTGACACCAGGCACGCGCGCACAGCGGCTCGATGTTGTCATTGCGCCCGAACAACAGGTCTGCCTCGACCCCGAGCCGTTCCTCTGTGCGGATCCGCGTGAGCATTTCCGTGAACTCGCCGCGGAACCTTTCGATCTTGCCGCGGGACCCCTGTGGCGCTTTCGGCTGGTGACGACCGGCAAGCGCGCATGGGCGCTGCTGCTGTGTTTGCATCACTGCATCAGCGACGGCTGGTCGGGCCCGATCCTGCTGCGCAGCCTGGCCGACAGCTACAACGCACTGCTGCGCGATCCGCAGTGGACGGCGCCGGCGCCGGAGCGTGAGTTCCGGTATTACTGCCTGGAGCAGCAGGCCAATGTCGGCAGTGAGCTGGCGTGGTGGCAGCGGCAACTTGCCGGCCCGGGGCCCTCATCAGCATGGCCATGCACCGGCGTGTTGCGCTGGCCGTTTGCGATGACCGATGAAGAAGTCCTGCTACCGCAGGCGAGCATAGCGCGCGCGCAACAGGCGACTGCCTCTAGCGGAGTGCAGCTGTCCGCATTCCTGATGACGGCATTGCGGTTCGCGTTGCGGTCACTGACAGGCATTGCGGAATTTTGCCTTGGCTTGCCCGTCACCACCCGCAGCAGCAGCGCACAGGAACTCGGTGTTGGCTACTTCGTGAATCTTGTCATGCTGCGCGCTCGCATTGACCCGGCGACCGCCTACCTGGCTTTGTTGCACCAGGTCCAGCAAGGGCTCGACGAGGCTCTGCTGCATCGCCACCTGCCATTCCCCACGCTGGTTCGCACCCTCGCGCCCGCTGTGCTGCCCAGCGGCAACCTGTGGTGCGACATTCTGTTTGCCTTCCAGAACTCCCCACTCGTCACCCCCTCGTTCTCCGGCATGCGCGCAGAGCTCGAGACGCTGACGTTGCCGTATGCGCAGTATCCCTTCAAGGTCGAGATTCTCAGGTCTGCCGCCGGATGGACCTGCCGCTGCGAATATGCGGCTGAGGTTTTCGCACAAGGCGAAGTGCCGCGGCTGCTGGCGCTCTTCAATTACTACATCGCACAGCTCGCTGGCGCTCTCCAGGTGGAGCAGTAGTAGCAGTTCGCGAGTGAGCTGCGGTTGTGGGATGTCGTATGCGGTGCGCGGGCCTGACAGGATTCACGGGCGTGCCTGCTGAAGTACTGTCGCGCAAAGCAATGGGATCCAGGCCCTACTGGCGCCTGGGTCACCAGGCGGATCTGTCCGTCTGCGCGGCTTTCTCGCGCAGCAAGTGTCCGATGCTGAACACAGTCGGCGGCCGCAACAGTGCCTGCCGCAAGCTTAGTGTCGTCCCAAGCCGCTCGTTCAGCAGGAGCACCAGTGTGGCCGCCAGCATCGAGCTGCCGCCAGCGTCGAGGAAACTGTCATGGGGGCCGATGCTGTCGAGGTCGAGCACTTCGCAGAATACTGCAGCGATGCGCGCGTCGAGGCTTCCATCCCCGGCCGGACGCACCGAGGCATGCGGCACTTGCATCAATGTCTTGCGGTCGAGTTTGCCGCTGGGCGTCAGCGGCAGGCGGTCGAGAAAGAAGTAGCGTTGCGGCAACATCCACGCAGGCAGGAACGTGGCAAGGTATTCGTTCAGCTGCGTCCTGTTACGGTTGGGCATGTCCGGTTTGAAGACGACGCAGGCGAACAGCAGCGTGGGCATGTCGTGGATTATAGTGCTGGTGCACGGGGCGCCGGACGCGCCGGACGCGCCTGCCGTGATGGCGGCGCACAGCAGGCAGGCCGCCTGGCTGATAGACATGTGTTGCTGCAACAGCCACGCGATCTCATCGAGCTCGATACGATAGCCCTGGTGCTTGACCTGGTTATCGCAGCGGCCGCGATAATGCAGCAGTCCCGCCGCATCGATGCTGCAGAGATCTCCACTGCGATACTCAGGGCCGGCGTCGCCCGTGCTGAACCCATCGCTTCCGGCGTGCCGCGTCGCGCAATAGCCGATGCCTACGCCGCTGCCACTGATCACGAGTTCAGCCGCGGCGGCGCACTCGTCATGCGCCGCAGGGAGTGGCCGCAGGTTCAGTTCATAGCCACGCAAGGCGGTGCCGATACTGACGATACGCGGCGCCGTTGCATCAAGATCCTGCGCGGTGACCCGGTGTGCGCTTGCCCAAAGCGTGCATTCGGTCGGTCCGTACAGGTTCCACAGCAACGGTGCGCGCTGCAATATCGCCGCCGCCGTCGTGCGCGGCAGCGCTTCGCCGGTGGCAATGGCGAGTGTCAGCGCTGCGGACCAGGGCAGGGCATTCAGCAGTTGCCACAGCGAGGGCGTGGCCTGGATCACCGTAATCCGTTCTGCTTCGATCAGGCGCGCGAGCCGCTCCGGATGCGCGCAGCTCGTCCTGTCGGCGAGCACGAGCGTCCCGCCGCACAGCAGCGGCGCAAGCAATTCGAACAAGGAAATGTCGAAGCTGAAATTCGCGCAGCCGAGAACGCGAAAGTGCGCAGGCAGTTCCAGTAGCGGCAGTATCGCCGCGAACAGCGCGGCAATATTCCCCTGCGCAATCATCACGCCCTTCGGCGTACCGCTGGAGCCCGAGGTGAACAGGATGTAGGCAAGGTCGCTGGCGTCGACGGTGGCAAGGGGTTCGGCAGGCGCGGCGGGCGCTGGCGCCGACTCAAAGTCCAGCGGTTCCAGCACCGCGACGGCGCAGGGCAGGTGGGTGGCGAATTCCTGCAGCGCTGCCTGCGTCAATACTACTTCCAGCGCGGCCGCCTCGCACATCGTCAACAGGCGCTCGCGCGGCAGCGTGCTGTCGAGCGGCACATACACCGCACCAGTCAGCCATAGCGCCAGCAAGGCCACGACTGTTTCCGGCCCGCGTTCGAAGCAGACTCCCACGCGTGTGCCGCGAACGATTCCCGCCTCCGGCAGACACGCGGCCAGGCGCAGGACTTTATCGAGCACCGCTGCATTGGTAATGCTGTAATCAAGAAAACGGATTGCACAGCCGCCGGGGTCGGCGTGCAAACGTCGGAGAATAGCCGGAGCCAGCGGCTCGAAGCTGGCTGGCGCTTGATGCTGCCGAAGTGCGCTTGCGAGCGGCTGCGCCCGCGACTGTGGCGATGACGCTAGCCGCGCTGTGCCCGGACTGTCCATGTCCACCTCTGCAATCGAAAATTGCAGTCTAGTCCACGGCGCGCGCTGCGCCAGTTTTTGTCCGCGTCGCTCGGCGCTACCGGCGGCTCACTCTGCCATCACCGCGCGCAAGCGCTCCGGATCGCGCCACTTGTTTCCCAGCAGGCGCCAGCCGAACACCACGGTGATCAGCAGCACCATGATGACGAAACCCATCCACGATACCCGTGGCCCGAAGCCGAGAACGCGGATAATGAAGTACTGCGCCACCAGCATGCCCCAGTGCAGCGCCACCGACGCAAGCATGATCCAGCGCGTGTCGCCCGCGCCGCGCAGTACGCCGGTGATGACCTGCAGCACGCCTTCGCACAGCACGTAGGCCGACAGGCCCAGCATCATGTAGCGCGCGAGCACGCGGATATCTTCGGCTTCCGGGCTCGGCACGATAAACATGTCGACCAGGGGATTGCGAAAGATGATGTAGAGCGTGGCGAGCACGACCGAATAGCCGATGCCGAGCAGGTACCCGGAGGTCATGACCGCATTGATGCGGCTGATGTCGCCGCCGCCCACGGCATTGCCGACGAGGCTCATCACCGCGATGTTCAGTCCCAGCAGCGGCACGAACGAGAGAATGTCCCAGTTGAACACGATCGTCGCCGCCGCCGCTTCCGCAAGGCCGTAGGACTGGAACATCAGCAGGAACATGTTGAAGGCGGCAACGTTGAGGAACAGCTCGAGACCGGAGGGAAAACCGAGACGCAGGTAGCGGCGCAGGATGCCGGCGTCGAACGTGAACGACTCGGCCACGCGGAAGCGGCGGCGATTGTCGGGTGCGAAGTAGGGCACGAGATAGAACAGCACCGCGCATACATTGCTGATGACCGTGGCCCAGCCAGCGCCGGCCATGCCAAGTTCCGGCATGCCGAGTTCGCCGAAGATCAGGCCATAGGCCAGTGGAATATTGACGAGGATGCTCAGCACGTCGCAGACCATCACGGTGCGCGTGTTGCCGATGCCGGAGAAGAACGAGGCCAGGCAGACCTTCACCAGGACCGGGAAGGTGCACAGCATCATGATGTCGTAGTAGACGAGCTCGAGCTCGGCTTGCTGCGGTGAATGGTCCATCGCCGCGAAGATCTGGCGCATGCCGAGCATGATCAACGCCATCAGTGGAATGCAGCCCACCGCCAGCAGCACGCCCTGCGTGACGACCTTGCTGCACTTTTCATCTTCGCCCGCGCCCTGGTACTGCGCCACCAGCGCGTTCGCATAGGCCAGGATGCCGTTGAACAGCGAGTAGCTGAAGTAGCAGGCCACGCCGCCGCCGAGCGCCGCGGCCATGTGCGCGGGATCGATCTGGCCGAGCATCCAGCGGTCGATAAAGATCATCACGCCGAAGGCGCCCTGCGAGATCACCATCGGAATGGACATCTGCAGCAGCTTCAGCAGGGTCGCTGCATCGAAGTGCAGGCGGGAGGCATTCATGGGAGGTCCGGGGTGTGTGGCAGGCGTCCAGCAGGGGCGCGCATTTTAGGCTGTGCTCGCCGCCGAATGCCACGCAAGTCGGGTGACGGGCCTCAGTTCTGCCGGATATCGCTGAACCCAGGGGTATCCGTGGCGCCCGTCCACCATGCGGGGGCCCGGGGGACCGGTCAGCACTGGCGCTTTCGGGCAATTAGTGGTCTGTCCCGCCGGCGGGGCATGTCCCACGTTAGCGAACCGCAGGTATACTCGCCGCAGCTTCCCTGGGGCCCATCAGTAATGAAAAGTCGCATGATCCGTCGTGGTTTGTTCGCCTGCACACTCGCGCTGCTGGCCGCGTCCAGCTTTGCCCAGCTCACCCAGTCCGCACTGTGGGCGGTCGAGGCTGAAACGCACTACAACTATGCGCCGAATACCACCTACATCAGCGCCGGCGGCGTCGAGCTCAAGCTCGACCTTTACACGCGCCGCGACGTCAATACGCCGCAGCCAACGTTGATCTTCTTCCATGGCGGCTTCTGGGTGGCCGGCTCCAAGGATGTGCAACTGACTGCGCTCATGCCCTGGCTCGAGAAGGGCTGGAACGTGGTCAACGTCGGTTACCGGCTGGGTGGAGTTGCCGTTGCCCCGGCTGCCGTGGTCGATGCCCACTGCGCATTGCGCTGGGCCGGCGCGAACGCGGCGATGTACAACATCGACACGTCGCGCATCGTCGCCAGCGGCCAGTCGGCCGGCGGCCACCTCGCACTGACGCTCGGCATGGCTGACGCTGCCGGCTTCGACGACGCTTGCCCGGCAGGCGATACGCCGCGCGTCGCCGCCGTCATCAACTGGTTTGGCGTCACCGACGTTGCCGACGTCATCGCCGGTCCCAACTATAATGAAGTTCCCGCAGGCTGGTTCGCCGGCATTCCCGAAGCCGAGGCACTCGTGCTGGCGAAGACGCTATCGCCGATGACCTACGTGCGCGACGACCTCCCGCCGATCCTTACCATCCAGGGCGACGCCGACATGGTCGTGCCCTATGCGCAGGGCCTGGCGCTGCACAATGCACTGGCGAAGACGAACACGAAGAACCTGCTGCTGACGATTCCCGGTGGCGGCCACGGCCGCTTCACGGCGGGCGAACGCGCGATGATCTATGAAGTCATCAACGGCTTCCTGACGCAGAACGGCCTGGAATAAGCCGCGCAGGCCGCTTTCCATAAAAAGGGGGCAGAGCCGCTGTTGGTCGAACGTGAACAACACCTGGCCTGTTCCGGTTTCTTAAAAAAACGGGAGCTGAAGCTCCTTCAACGAGAGGGGAAATCATGATCTTGCAGAACTTTCGCAAGGCTTTACTGGGCTCAGCCGCCGTGCTGCTCTTATGCAGCAGTGGCGCCGGTGCCCAGGAACACAGCTACGCGCCGAGCGACATCGAGAACGGTAGGGGCCTGTACCAGGCCAACTGTCTCGGCTGCCACGGCAACAACGGCGATTCGGTCGAAGGCGCCAACCTCGCCAGTGGCCGTTTCCGCCGCGCTAGCTCCGACGAAGATTTGATGGCGATCATCCGCAACGGCATTCCCGAAACACTGATGATCCCGCGTCCGCAACTTTCCTACGGCGACCTGCGTTCGCTCGTGGCCTTCCTGCGCACGATGCAGAGCGGCGGCGTGCAGACGGCGCAGGATGAAGCGGAAGTGACGATTGGCGACGCCGTGCGCGGCGCAGAACTGTTCTTCGGTTCGGCCGATTGCAGCAGCTGCCACGGCGTCAACGGTGGCGGCACGCGCCTGCATCCCGACCTCGCCGGCATTGGCTCGCAGCGTTCGGCATTCGTGTTGCAACAGTCGATCCTCGATCCGCGCGCGGTGGTGCGTGAAGGCCAGCGCTTCTACCAGGTCACGGCAAAAGACGGTACGACCGTCGCCGGTAAATTGCTGAACCAGGATACCCACTCGGTGCAGCTCATGAACGAACAGGAGAAGCTCGTGTCCTTCCGCAAGGAAGACCTCGAGTCCCACGGCGTGATTCCCACACCGATGCCCGCCTATCTCGATGTACTGTCTGCCACCGATGTTGCCGATCTCGTCGCCTACCTGCTGTCCCTGACCACGGAGCAAGCCCCATGAAACTGACCCACACCCTTGCCCTGGCCGCACTGCTGCCATTCGCGGTATCCCTCGCAACGGCGCAGGAAGTTCCGCCCGAACGCTTGCTCAATGCTGCCAGCGAACCCGGCAGCTGGTTGCTGCATCACGGCGGCTACGACGGCCAGCGCCACAGCGACCTGACGCAGATCACGCCTGAAAACGTTGGCCAGCTTGACCTGCAGTGGATCTGGCAGGTGCGCTCCGCCGCCGGCGCCGCGCAGAAGTTCGAAGCCACGCCGCTGCTCGTCGACGGTGTGCTCTACACCGTCAGCCCACCTAATGATGTCGTTGCCCTCGATCCGAAAACCGGCCGCGTGTTCTGGACCTATCCCTACACTCCGAGCCCCGATGCACGCGTGTGCTGCGGCCGCGTCAACCGCGGTCTGGCGATACACGGCACGACACTGTTCATGGGCGCGATCGACGGCCACCTGCTGGCCATCGATGCGCTTAGCGGCCAGCTGAAGTGGGACGTTACCGTTGCCGACGCAACGCTCGGTTATTCTTTGACCGTGGCGCCACTCGTCATCGACGACAAGGTCATCGTCGGCCCTGCCGGCGGCGAATACGGCATCCGTGGTTTCCTTGTCGCGTATAACGTCGAGACCGGTGAAGAAGAGTGGCGCTTCAACCTCGTGCCCGGCCCCGGCGAAGCGGGCTTTGAAAGCTGGGCGGATCCCGCGCAGGAAGCGTACAAGACCGGCGGCGGTTCGATCTGGACCACCGGCACCTACGACCCCGAGCTCAACCTGATGTACTGGGGTGTCGGCAATCCGGGTCCCGACTGGAACGGTGACTCGCGCCCCGGCGACAACCTGTACACCGAATCCGTCGTGGCGCTGAATCCCGACACCGGCGAACTCGCCTGGCACTACCAGTACACGCCGCACGACGAAATGGACTATGACTCGACACAGGTGCAGGTCCTCGCCGACATCGAGTTTGAGGGCGCACAGCGCAAGGTGCTGATGACCGCTAACCGCAACGGCGTGTTCTACGTCATCGACCGCACCAATGGCGAGTTCCTGCTCGCCAAGCCCTTCGTCGCCGTCAACTGGGTCGATGGCTGGGACGAGAAAGGGCGCCCCAACCAGGTGCTCGCGCCAAGCGAAGAGGGCACCTTCATCATGCCGAACAACCAGGGCGCAACGAACTGGTACCCGCCGTCGTTCAGCCCGGTGACCGGCCTGTTCTACGTGCCCTCGTGGCTCGATACCTACTCGGTGTACACGAAACGCCCGGTGACCTATACGGCCGGCCAGCAATATGTCGGCGCCTTCCCGACGATGGCGATGCCGGCACTGGGCGTACGCCCGGTCAACCAGCGCATCCCGGAAGACGGCTTCGGCGCGATCCAGGCGATCGATCCAAAGACCGGCGACATCGTGTGGCGTCATGAAATGACGGACGTCACCGACAGCGGCGTGCTAAGTACGGCAAGCAACCTCGTGTTCGGCGGTGGGCGCGAAGGCTTTTTCTATGCACTCGATGCGCGTACGGGGCAGGAACTGTGGCGCGAGAATCTTGGCGGCCAGGTGGCGTCCGGACCGATCAGTTACGAGATCGAGGGCAAGCAGTACATTGCAGTGAATGCGGGTGGGGCGATGTTCGTATTTGCCTTGCCGGAATAGTCAGCGCTGTTCCGCAAATCGCTGCGCCGACTGGCAGCGCGCGCCGCGTTTCACGTGATGATGCGGTGCGTCCAACAGGCGGGATGCCAGTGTGGTGCACAACATAAAGCAGGGCAGGGAAGGGACATCCTTGTCCTGTGATCCCGTTGATCAGAAGTTGTAGTTGAGGGTCATCTGGTAACGACGTCCAAAAATGTCGTGTTGCCCGCTGACGTTCTGCTGCCCACCGCGCTGGTTCTGGGAGGGGATGATCGGTGGTGCACGATCAAACAGATTTGTCACGTTGAAGCTCGCTGTCCAGTTAGCACCGTCCGAGGTCTCGCCGCGGTAGCTAAGCACGAGGTTGGCGGTTGTCTGTGACGAGACCTTGTTGCGATCGATATCGCGACCTTCCAGCCACAGTACGTTGACGAGCGTTTCATCGAAGTACCGTCCAATCAGCGTCGCACCGAAATTTCCAAGGTTATAGCGAGCAGTTGCGGTTGCAGTCCATTCGGGGCTACTCAAGCTCCCCACGTCGTCGCGATTGATTGCGCCCGGCGTCGCTTGTACCGAGTTTTCTCCCAGGTAGCCAGCGAACAGGCGGAACCCCAGTTGCTCATCCTGATCACTGACGAAGTCTGGCTCCATGTCATAGCGCATTTCGAGATCGACGCCCGAGGTAAGGGCAGCGGCAACGTTCAGGTTTACGTTAAGGACTCGCCCAATCTGGCCAGTGGCATCGCGGAAGATGTACTGACAAAGCTCTGCGGCTCCGGCGAAGCAATCGTCGACGATGCGCTGCGCGCCCAGGGAACCGACGCGGTCCTTCACATCTATTTCGTACCAGTCCACGGATGCCTGGAAGCCATCGATCCAGTCAGCAAAAGTCGGCGCCCAGACAAGGCCAGCGGTGAGGGTATTGGCATTTTCAGGCAGGAGATTGGCATTGCCGCCGGTATTGGAGGTGATCGTGTACGAGCGATTACCGATAGGGTCGACAATCGTGGCGCCGCCGCCACCCGCTTCGAAGCGCTCGCCGAAAGTGGGCTCGCGCACATCGCGCGACTTCGTGGCACGGACACGCAACCCTTCAAAGAGCTGGAACTCGCCACCGAGCTTCCAGCTTTCCACTCTGCCGGTTAACGAATAATCCGAGGAGCGGTAGGCGATCGTAGAGTCCAGCCGTTGCACGCCGGTCGACGCTTCCCACAGCGGCACGTTCAGCTCGCTGAACCACTCCCACACATCGAATTCACCAGAGGCCCATGACGTCGCCGAGAAGTAATGGGCCGAGCGGTTGCCGCCCGTGGTGCCAGCCGACATGCCCCGTATGCCGATTTCGGGTGCATTGACCACGCCGCGCTCGCCATCAATGGGATAGCTCAGCTGGTTGAACCACTGATCACGATAGGTGAGTCCCCCGGCGAAGCCGATTGGACCTGCGCCCCAGCCATCGTGCAGCTGCCCGGTGAGCAACAGTTCGGCGAAGGTCTGGTCGAGATCACGTACACCCTTCTTGTCGGTCGTGACATAGTCAGCCGCTGCCTGGCTGGCGTTAGCCAGGCCAAACATATTCAGCGGTACGCAATCCCGGATTGCGTTGTCGTTGAAGATGGGTGAGTTGACCGCCATCGTGCCATTCGGATTGGCCTGGATCTGCGTAGTGGGCACGGTGCGGCCCACCATCGACGCCGCCAGCTGTGCCGGCGTTGGATTGTAGCGCTGGACGTTGCAGACAATAGCGCCGGTCGCGGGGTCGCGGACGGCGTCTATGGCCATCCCGAGCCGATCGATGCGCAGCATGTCATAGGCTGCCGTGGTTAGCTTGGACTCTCCGTACTGGTAGGAACCTCGCAGCGCCCAGTCATTCTCAAAAGTATGATCGAAGCCAGCGGTCGTCGACCACATCTGGCTGATGTTCTTGTCGTCGCGGCCATCGGATATGTTGAAGCGCCCCGGCATCCTGACCTGGCCGATCTTGTCGATTCGAATGGACGCGCGGTTCGAGGCGATCATCGCATTGCGGACTACGTCAGGCAGGAAGGGATTGTCCACGTAGGCCTGGACAAAGTAGGCATCGCCCATCTCCAGCGCACCAAGACGATCATTGGTATTGGATTCGGTGCGTCCGAGCATCACTTGCCCGAATACTTCGGTCGAATCCGACAACGCAAACTTCACTGCGCCGAATGCGGAGCGCTGTTTCACTTCCGACGAACTCACGCCATTGAGGAATGAACGCATGGCGTTATCCGCCTCGGGTCCCCCTGACTGCATGCCGTTGGAACCCGCGCCAACACGGTTGCGGATGTCGCCAGCGACGAAGGGCCGAACCCCCTTGCCGTCTTCCGTGAAGGTATGGTTGTTGAGCAAGAAGCCAGGCTGGTTGATCAGCCCAGTAGCAGTCTGCGTCGCTGAGTGCACGCGAGGTGCCCACAGGCGCTGCGGGATGTTGGGCGTGGCTGTCAGCGAGACCCATGCCGGGTTGATGACGAGACCGATGCTATTCCAGTTCTCGATCTCGTACGGCGAACGGTACATGTCGTGGACGTTTTGGGCTTCCACGGAGCCAATCACGTTGAGACGCTCGCCAATCTGGCGCCCGCCGGCAACACTCATGCTCCAGTTCTGCCCATCGCCCTGCTCCGTGATGCCGGTTGAAACGCTGGTTTTAAGGCCCTGGAATTCGCGGTCCAGGACGAAGTTGACGACGCCGGCGAGCGCATCGGCACCATAGGCGGCGGAGGCGCCGCCAGTCACCACGTCGACTGTGCGAATCAGCGCGGTCGGAAAGTTGTCAACGTTGACGGTCGAGGCGCGATCAGCCGGAACGATGCGTGATCCGTCGAACAGGACCAAGGTGCGCTGCTTGCCCATGTTCCGCAGGTTCAGGTAAGACCCACCTGCGTCCCCAAACAGCGTGGCGCCGCCACGCTGCGCGGTCTGCGTGTTGAGGAACTGCGGCAGGTTACTGAGCTGCTCTGAAATCGTGGTGCCCGGCTCGAAGTTCGCGACTTCAGCCACGGTTACCGAGGTGACCGGAGTCGGCGTGACCATGCCGTCCGTTGCGCGGATACGCGTGCCGGTTACCGCGATTTCCTCGATCCTGCCCGGATCCGCCTGTTGGGCATACGCGCTGTTGCCACATAGCAGCGCTACAGTTACCGAAAGGGCCAGCGAGCTCACCGCAAAATGTGGTCTACTTTTGATGTGTTTCATTCAATCTCCCGTTTTTGGATTTATTATTCGTCATGCCTTACAGCATTGTGGCAACAGCTGACGGGTTTTGTGATACCTCAATGTGCGCAGCGGTTCCAGCAGTTTAGATAAGGATAGAAAAATTTACGACACCGAACCGTTCGGTGGTGCAGGGGCCTGTCTTCATTCGTGGCGGCGGCTGCCCTCCAGACAAGCAGGGACCTCACGTTGGCGTATTCCGCGGCCGCGCAATAGCGTAAAGCGCTTACTGGTACACACCTTTTTTAATCAGTGGTCTGTCCCCAGTACCTCCCTCAAGTGGTGCGCTCGTCATCACTTTGGTGCACAGGCCGGGCTTTGGCCTGTTTTTGGTGCGCTACGCGAAACTATTTGGTGCTTTGGCGCGCGTGACCCCTGCAATTGCAGCCTGCGCTGGCCGTGGCACGGAACTTGAAAGACTCGCTGCAGAGCCCCGTGCCTTCCTGGTGCGCGGCCTCCAGTAAAGGCTCGCAGCACCCGCATGACCCAGGACATGATTCGAATAATGCTCGTCGACGAGCAGCCGGCACGGTTCAAGGTGCTGGAAGAGGCACTAACAGCACAGGGCTACCAGGTCGTCGCGAAAGTGACAACGGCGGACGACATCCAGGCAGAGGTCGAGCGCTCGCAGCCCGACGTCATCATCGCCGACCTCGATAACCCCGGCCGCGACACCCTCGAATCAATGCAGGCGATCACGCGCAAACGCCCGCGGCCGATTGTCATGTTCACCAACGACGGCGACGCCGCGACGATCGAACTCGCAGTGAAATCCGGCGTCACGGCTTATATCGTCGATGGCATGAGTCCCGACCGCATCCGCCCGATCCTCGACGTGGCGATCATGCGCTTCCGCGAATACCAGCTACTGCGTACCGAACTCGAACTTACCCGCATGCAACTGTCCGACCGCAAGCTCATCGACAAGGCCAAGGGCCTGCTGATGAAGAGGGGCATGGACGAAGATCAGGCCTATCACCGCCTGCGCAAGATGGCGATGGACCGCAACCTCAAGATCCCGGAGCTGGCGCGCAGCATCATCGCCGCGGCCGAGTTGCTGGAGTAAGCCGCCTCGCGTCTTAACAAAACAAATGGGGTCAGAGCCCAATTGGAAATCAATCTTAATAAAACAAATGGGCTCTGACCCCATTTAGGTCTGGCGCCGCGTGTTGCGCGGGGATGAGTTGCTTGCATGGTCACGCGAATGAGAAGTTGCCCACACTGGAGCGCACATGAACTCTGACAACAAGCCGCTGAGTCTCGGCTTCCTGCCGCTGCTCGACGCAGCGCCGCTGCTGCTGGCGCAGGAACTGGGTCATTTCAGCGCAGCGGGTCTCAACGTGCGACTGTCGCGTGAAGCCTCGTGGGCCAATATTCGCGACAAGCTCTGTATCGGCACGCTGCAGGGCGCGCAGTTGCTGGCGCCGATGACATTGAGCGTGACGCTCGGTCTCAATCGCGTCAAAGCACCATTGATGACAAGCTTCGTCATGAACCGCAACGGCAACGTGATCTCGGTATCGAACAGCCTGTACGAACAACTGCGCGGGCTCGATCCCGAAGCCTCGGCCTCGGCGCATACCTCCGTGCTCACGCTGAAGCGGCTCATCGACCAGCGGCGCGAACTCGGCATGGCGGCGTTGACCTTCGCCACGGTCTACCCGTATTCCGGGCACAACTATCTGTTGCGTTACTGGCTCGGCGCCGGCGGTATCAATCCTGATCACGATCTCAACCTCGTCGTCATTCCGCCCGCGCAGATGGTGTCGCAACTGGCCGCGGGACGCATCGATGGCTTCTGTGTGGGCGAGCCCTGGAGCCAGGTGGCGGTGGCGCAGGGCCACGCGAAGATCCTGCTGAACTCCTGGGACATCTGGCATAACGCGCCCGAAAAAGTGCTCGCGGTCCATCGTGACTGGGCCATGCTCAATCCCAATCCTCACCTTGCGTTGATCCGCGCGCTGCTGCGCAGTTGCCAGTGGCTCGACGATGCGAACAATCGCGACGAGGCGCTGGCGATCCTGACGCAGCCACACTACCTCGGCTTTACCTCTGACACGCTGCAGGCCGGCCTGCGCAACGGCAAGCACAATTTCTTCCATGACTCGGCAAATTGCCCCTGGCCGGCGCACGGTCTGTGGATGCTGAGCCAGATGATGCGCTGGGGCCACGTGCGGCACGACATCGATGCACGTTCGCTGATCGATGCCACCTTCCGTCCGGACCTGTTCCGCCAGGCCTGCGAGCTCGAAGGCCTCGCGACGCCTGACAGCGAGCTCACGCAAGTCGGCTTCCATGCAGCGCCATGGCAGTCCGGCAAGTTGCTGCTTGGCGCCGATCGATTTATCGACGGCATCCGTTTCGATAGCGCGCGGCTCGGCGATTACCTGCAGCAGTTCGAAATCTCCAACCTCAGCGGCTGAGCACACTGCGCTGAATCCGAATCCCATCAGCAACCGACCGGTCCAAAGCAGTGCGCTTCCGTGCATCTGTGCACCGGCAAAAGGCATATCGCAGCTTTTGCGCATGCGCCAATGTTGCAACCAGGTGCATAAAAACCGCGTAAATACCGAGGTTTGTGCAGATATTCACGCGCTGGCACAGCCCTTGCTTTGATACTGTCAATAACGCAGTAAACAGGTCCAGGACCTGATCTCGCAGCCAATGGCGGTTGCAAGAGCGCTGCGATGAATATCCAGGCACGATCCAATGGCGGATCGGGCTTGCAGACAAAGGCGTCTACCCCGGCGGGAGTCTCTCGACTTTCGCCACGGGCAGACGCCTTTTTTATTTGCTGAATTTTTGTTTCAACCACGGAGAGCCGACATGACCACACGCAGACACTTCACCTTCGCCGCAAGCGCCATGGCCTTTGCCATTACTTGCGCCACCCACGCCAGCGCGCAGGAAATCGGTCCGCCTGAGAAGGAAGAACTGACGCTCGGCTTCATCAAGCTCACCGACATGGCGCCGCTCGCGATTGCCTATGAGAAAGGCTACTTCGAAGACGAAGGCCTATATGTCACGCTCGAACCGCAGGCGAACTGGAAAGTGTTGCTCGACGGTGTGGTTGACGGTCGCCTCGACGGCTCGCATATGCTGGCCGGGCAGCCGCTGGCCTCGGCCATCGGCTACGGCGTGTCCGCTGAAATCGTCACCACGTTCACGATGAGCATCAATGGCATGGGCGTGACGGTTGCCAACGAGGTGTGGGAAGGCATGAAGGAGCACGTGCCGGTGGGCAGCGATGGCATGCCTGTGCACCCCATTAGCGCCAGTGCCCTGAAACCGGTTGTCGAGGAAATGACCGCCGGCGGCAAGCCCTTCACGATGGGCATGGTGTTTCCGGTGTCAACGCACAACTACATCCTGCGCTACTGGCTTGCTGCCGGCGGCATCCATCCTGGGTACTACGATCCGGCCAACGGCGAAACACTCGGGCAGATCGATGCCGACGTGCTGCTGAACGTGGTGCCTCCGCCGCAGATGCCGGCCACGATGGAAGCGGGCACGATCTATGGCTACTGCGTCGGTGAGCCCTGGAACCAGCAGGCCGTGTTCAAGGGCATCGGCCTGCCGGTCATCACCAGCGACAGGATTTACGCGCATCACGCCGACAAGGTCTTCGGCGTCACGAAGGAATTCGCCGAGCAGAATCCGAATACCACCGCACGCCTTACTCGCGCGCTGATTCGTGCCGCAATGTGGCTCGATGCCGAGAGCAACGCCAACCGGCTCGAAGGCTCGGAAATTATTTCGCAGTCGAACTATGTCGGCGCCGACCTCGACGTCATCAAGAACAGCATGACCGGCATTTACGAATACGAGAAAGGCGACGTGCGCGATGCGCCTGACTTCAACATGTTCTTCCGCGACAGGGCCTCGTATCCCTATTACTCCGACGGCGTGTGGTACCTCACGCAGATGCGCCGCTGGGGGCAGATCGCCGAAGACAAGCCCGATGCCTGGTACGACGAAATGGCAAAGCAAGCCTACCGCGCCGACATTTACCAGATCGCCGCGCAGTCGTTGATTGCCGATGGTCTTGCGACCGCGGCCGACTTTCCTGATTTCGCCACTGAAACCGGCTACCACCCGCCGTCGAGCGCCTTCATCGATGGCGTCGAGTATGACGGCCGCAAGCCGAACGACTACATCGACAGCCTGACGCTCGGCCTCAAGGCCGGCGAGACGCCCTGATCGGTCACCCCATACCAATGTCGCTATCGCAAGGTGAAGCAATCATGAGTACTCCGATCACATTGAGTGAACGCACTGGCGGCATGTCCAGCCTCGGCGGGAAGGTCCGCCACTTGCTGCACACCCTGTTGCAGGAAGTGGCGGTGCCACTGCTGGGCATAGGCGTGTTCCTGCTGGTGTGGGGCATGACGGCAAACCGCATCGACACCTCGCTGGGCAAGTTCCCCGGCCCTGGCGTGGTCTGGGAGCAGGCGCAAAACCTCGTCGTGGAATACCGCGAGGAACTCGTCAAGGAAGAAGAGTTCCACGTGCGCCAGGCCGAACGCAACGCAGAGCGCCTGGCTGCCGATCCGACCTACGACGCGAAAGTGCGCGCGTATACCGGCAAGGTGACCTTTCCTTCGCAGATCTACACCAGCCTCGTGACGGTGCTCAGCGGCTTCGCCGTGGCGCTCGTGCTCGCCTTGCCACTCGGCATCGCGATCGGCCTGAGCAAGACGCTGAACAGTGCCTTCAATCCGATCATCCAGATCTTCAAGCCGGTGTCGCCGCTGGCCTGGCTGCCGCTTGTGACGCTCGTCGTCAGTGCGGTGTACACCAGCGACGATCCGGCCCTGTCGAAGTCCTACATCAATTCGCTGCTGACGGTGGCGCTGTGCTCGATCTGGCCGATCGTCATCAACACGGCGGTAGGCGTAGCGTCGATCCCGCAGGACTGGGTCAACGTCAGCCGCGTGCTGCGCCTGTCACCGCTGACGCACGTGCGCAAGATCGTGCTGCCGGCTGCGGTGCCGATGATCTTCACCGGCATGCGGCTTTCGCTCGGTGTTGCGTGGATGGTACTGATCGCGGCCGAGATGCTGGCGCAGAACCCCGGTCTCGGCAAGTTCGTGTGGGACGAATTCCAGAACGGCAGCACCAATTCGATGGGCCGCATCATGGTCGCGATCCTGACGATCGGGCTGATCGGCTACCTGCTTGACCGCACCATGCTGCAACTGCAACGCGCGCTGTCGTGGGACAAGGCTTCGGCATCGCGTTGATACACAAGAGCCGTCGGCTTCCGGGCGCTGCGCACGGAGCCGGGGGTAAACCTTCCGCCCTCGAGCGCGCGGCGCTTGGGCCCTAAAGAGCAGGACTGAATCATGAGCATCATTCTCGACATCAGCCACGTGGACATGGAGTTCAACACTCCCTCGGGCAGCTTCACCGCGCTGAAAGGCATCAACCTGCAGATCAGCAAGGGCGAATTCGTATCGCTGATCGGCCACTCCGGCTGCGGCAAGTCCACCGTTCTCAACATCGTCGCCGGGCTGTATCACGCAACGCGCGGCGGCGTGATCCTCAATGGTCGCGAAATCCGCGACCCCGGCCCGGAGCGCGCCGTGGTCTTCCAGAATCACTCCTTGCTGCCATGGCTGACGGCCTACCAGAACGTCGAAGTCGCCGTGAAGCAGGTGCTGGGCAAGCACAAGACCCGCGCCGAAATCCGCGACTGGGTCGAACACAACCTCAAGCTCGTGCACATGGATCATGCGATGCACAAGCTTCCGCACGAAATCTCCGGCGGCATGAAGCAGCGCGTGGGCATTGCGCGCGCGCTCGCGATGCAGCCAGAAGTGTTGCTGATGGACGAGCCCTTCGGCGCGCTCGACGCCTTGACGCGCGCGCACATGCAGGACTCGCTGATGGAAATCCAGAACGAGCTGAACAACACCGTCATCATGATCACGCACGATGTCGATGAAGCAGTGCTGCTGTCTGACCGCATCGTCATGATGACCAACGGTCCCGCGGCAACGATCGGCGAAATCCTCGACGTCGACCTTGAACGCCCGCGCGACCGGCTTGCACTGGCGGCGACGCCAGACTACGCGGGCCTGCGCGCGCAGGTGCTGCGCTTCCTTTACGAAAAACAACGCAAGGTCGAGCACATCGGGAGCGCGACCACGGAAAAAAAGCGGGCACGGCCGTTCAGGTCGGTCGCGTGACCACATGATTTGTTAATTAATCAGGAGAAGTAGCATGAAAAGTTTTACACCGAAGTTGCTGGCAGCCGCTATCGTGCTGTCCTGTGCGGGGCAAGCCGCCGCGCAGGTCAGGACACTCGATGCGGCGGTCGCGCGCGGCGATGCGTCGGGTTCGTTCTACCTGCGCTATGAAGGCGTCGATGAAGACAATGCGCTGAAAAACGCGAGTGCGGTGACCTTGCGCTCAGCGCTCAAATACACCACCGCGCCGCTCAACGGATTCACCGCGGTGCTCGAGGCCGAGGACGTACGCATTGTCGGCGCCGATGCTTATTCGGTACCGGCCACCGGCTTCAAGACGGGCCAGTATTCGGTCATCAACGATCCCGAAGTCACCGAGGTCAACCAGGCCTTCCTGCAATACGTCAAGGGCGGTTTCACGACGCGCTTCGGTCGCCAGGACATTCGCTACGACAACCAGCGTTTCGTCGGTGCCGTGCCCTGGCGCCAGGACTACCAGACCTTCGATGCCGTGACGCTCGAATACAAGAAGGATGCGGCGCAGGTCTATACGCTCGACTATCACTACCTGACGCAGCGTAATCGCGTTTTCGCCGAGCGCGCGGACATCGATAGCTCCGATCACCTGTTGCACGGTGTCGTCAACACGCCGGTCGGCGCGCTGACCGGTTATGCCTACCTGCTCGAAGAAGATATCGCGCTGTCCAACGGGCTCGATACCTATGGTGCGCGCCTGACCGGCACGCGTCGCGTCGGCAATCTTGACTGGACCTATCTGGCCGAATACGCGACGCAGGACTATCAGCGCGGCACCGCGCAATTCGATGCCGACTACTACACACTCGAAGGCGGCGTCACGCTGCAGGGCACGACCCTGAAGCTTGGCATCGAGTCGCTGGGTTCCGATAACGCGCGTTACGGCTTTGCAACGCCACTCGCTACCCTGCATGCGTTCCAGGGCTGGGCCGACGTATTCCTGGCGACGCCAGGGCAGGGCATCGATGACCTGTATCTCAACATCAGCCGCACTGTTTTTGGCGGCACCGCGACGTTCGTCTACCACGATTACAGCGCCGAACAGAGCACGGCGACCGTCGACGATCTTGGCGACGAAATCAACGTGCAATGGGTCCTGCCGATCCGCAATAACTACCAGTACGGCATCAAGTTCGCCGACTACAGCCGTGGGGACATTGCGGCGAAGGTGGACAAGCAGATTGTGTGGACCTGGGTGCAAATGACCTTTTGACCGGCAGGCAGGGGCAGGTTGCAGATCTGTTCCTGCCTGATCTCCCAGAGCCCGGGGTACTGCTCGCAGTTTGAGTGGTAGTCCGGGCTTTTCCATTACGCGTGTCGAGGAACAGCGTTGTGGGCAGAGCTAAGGCCTGTCTACCGTGTTGCCCTGTTACTTCGCCTCACTATAATGGCGGCATACCCCTGAAAGGCTGCCGCGTGAAGCTAGCTAATCGTTACCTGGAAACACTGCTGAAGAACGGCTTGCAGTACTTGTGGGACAAGTACCGTCTGCAGCCCGGCCAGGTCACCAGCGCCGACGCCTTCCGCAGTGAACTCGACGCGCTGATTGCCAGTTCCGTCGCCGGCGTGCTGAATCCGCAAACGCGCGATTTCGGTATCCTCGTGTCGGACCTGCGCGGCTTTACACCCTTGATGGAACAGTATCCGCCGCTCGCCGTCGTCGAACTGCTGAACCGTTACCTTTGCGTGATGAGCGAGATCGTCGATCGCCACGGCGGCGTCGTCGACAAGTTCATGGGCGATTCGGTGATGGCGCTGTTCGACAGCAAGGACAATCCCCAGGCCCCGCAACAATTGCTCGATTGCGTCATCGACATGCAACTGGCGATGGACGAGGTCAACGTGTTCGCCAACAGCAAGGGCCTGCCGGCGATTTACATGGGCATCGGCATGAATTACGGGCAGGTCATCGTCTGCGAGCTTGGTTCCGATATTTATCGCGAGCTGACCGTTGTTGGCGACCAGGTCAATATGGCCTCGCGGCTGGCCGCGTACTGTTTGCGTGGCCAGGTGCTGATGAGCGAAGGGCTGTACCACATGCTGCAGCGTGACGTGTTGCTTGGGCACGTCAGCGAAATGCATTTCAAGGGCAAGGCGCAGTCGATCACCGTGTACGAGGTGCTCGGCCGGCATGGGGCAAGGCATGTCGACCTGCCGGTGCGCGACAGTCGCAAGACGCATCGCGTCGACGCCGACCTGCCAGTCAGCTACTACACGATCGAGAACAACCTTGTCGATGGCACCGCGGTGCTGGCGCAACTCGTCGATGTTTCGGCGCATGGCATGCGCATCCTGAGCGCGCAGCAGCAGGCCTATCTCGACGACATCCGCATCATGGTGCCTTTCCTCGCCGCCGCCGACAACGGCGAGGTGTACGGCAAGGTGCTCGCCTGCCGCGCGGATGGCGCCGGACGCTATCTGATCAACGTGGAATTCACCTATCTAGACGACAGCACAAGCAAGGCCTTGCGTCTGTTCGTCGCGCATCGTTTGTAGGGGGCTCATGAGAATAAGCTGGTCTCTGGTCTTGCTGGTTACCCTGGGTTTTCCGCTGCGCGCGCAGCCGGCGCCTGAATACGCCGCGATCGACCATGTCGAGTTCTTCGTAGCGGACCTGTCGCGCTCGCTGGATTTCTATACGCGCGTATTCGGTTCCGATCTCTGGAAGAACACACAAAGCGAACGCCGTTACCTGCAACTGGGGCAGAGTTATATCGCGCTGGAACAGCTGCCTTCGGAACAGAACGACACCGTGCGTGTCGACCACATCTGTTTCGGCATACGTGATTTCGCCATCGACGCCATGCATGCCTGGCTCGATGCGCAGGACATTCCCTGGCAGGACTACCCGAGTGGCCGCGACCTGCACGTCGACGATAACAACGGCATCCGTACGCAGTTGGCGCAGAGTCCGACCTGGCAGCAACTGTCCGCATCGACCGCGGCGCCGGAACCGCGCGATGCCAGCGGCGGCGCGCCGATCTTCGACGCGCTGGCGATTGATGAAGTGTTCCTGATGGTCGACGACCTCGAAGTCGATTCGCTGTTCTATTCACGACTGTTGAACGTGACTGGTGCGCTGCAGCAGGGCTCCTTGTGGTATGCGGTCGGCACCGCGCGTTTGCGCCTGACGCAGGCGCCGGTAGGTCAGATTCCAGGCGTCAACTATTTTGCCGTGCGCGTCGCGGCCACTGACATGGAAGCGGCGGCCGATAAGGTATTTGCCGCGGGTGGCATCGTCGAAACCATCCTGCCCAACGGTTTCAGCTTCTGGGATCCGGATGGACTGCGCGTGGTCGTACGCACCCTGGGCGACTGATGCGCCTTGCGCTGCGATTCATCGAACGCGGCCACTTCCCGGCCCCTTGAAAATTTCGGGGCAAACCCTATCTCTTTCCTGCGCCGGGAGCTCTATCCGAGTCCCGGCCAACACGGCCCGGTTCATGTGAACGGGCCATAACCTTGACCATTCAACTTTCGATTGCTTGATGAGGATACGAAAATGACTTTTGACTTCGCACCGCTGTACCGTAACACCGTAGGCTTCGACAACCTGGCATCGCTGTTCGACTCCGTGACGAACGCCGCGCAACCGGCCTATCCGCCCTACAACATTGAATTGCTTGAACAGGACAAATACCGCATCACGATGGCCGTCTCCGGCTTTGGCGAGGACGAGATCCAGGTGGAAACCGAGAACAACATGCTGACTGTGTCGGCGAACCGCGCGCAAAAGCAGAGTGAAAAACGTACCTACCTGCACCAGGGCATCGCCGAACGCAACTTCAGGCGTCAGTTCCGCCTGGCCGATCACGTGAAGGTCGTGTCCGCCGCGCTGACGAATGGCCTGCTGCATATCGAACTGGCCCGCGAAATTCCGGAAGCGATGAAACCGCGTTCGATTCCGATCAACGGCCGTACTGAGGCTCGTAACGAGGCTCGTAACGAGAATGTACAGGCGCTGTTGAAATCGGCCTGAGCACAACCCGCGACTCGAGGGACTGGCCTGCGGACCCGTCCCATTGCGGACGCACTAAACGCAAAAGGGGACGGCTCGACGAGCGCGTCCCCTTTTTTGCGCCTGCAAACCAGGGTTGACTACTGGGCCTTGTAAAGTGGCGGCAGCGCAAACCTGTCGCTGCCACTCCGATTGACGCCGCGTTTGTGCAACGCCGCTACCAGGTCATACAGCTCCTTGCTGTTGAAGCCGGCTTTTGTAGTGCCTGCATTGCCGTACAGCGCGGCGTCCAGTTCCTGCGTCAGTGCGCTGAGTTTTGCCTCGCCGCAACGCGCGGCGAGTTCATCCAGCGTACGGATCTCATTCGTCGCAAAACTCGCCTGGCCCCATTTCAGCAAGGCCGTGCGCACGTCGTGCAGGCTGTGGTTCGCGCATGCCGTCTGCAACACGCGCAGGCAGACATCGGCATCGGCGGCTTTGATGGGGCCGTCCTTTTTCTTCAGTTCCGGTTTCGCGGCAAAGTGCTGCTGCGGTTGCACGAGCTCGGCATAGGTCAGCTCGCGGCGGGTGCGCAGCCACATCATCGTGCTGAACATCCACGCGCAGCCGAACAGGACCGTGGCGCTGATCCAGAACAGGTTCTCGCCGGAGGTCTGGCTCGCGGCGACGGCCACTGGCGTGTTCTGCGCATCGGTGCCGGCGATCGGCACGAAGTCGACGTCGCTTTCGCTGAGCTCACCCTCGGGTTCCGGGACGCTGATGGTTGCAGCGGGCAGCGTCGCCATTTCGAGCGTATTCGTCGTCGTGTTCCACCAGGGCAGGCGCACTTCGGGCAACTGGTAAACACCGGGATCGGAGGCAACGATCGCCGTACCTTCGCTGCGCTTGCCGACGACACCGTCGCGGTCGGCGACGTCTTCGCGCACCGGCTGATCCGGATAGAACTTCATGCCGGGCTGCGCTGCGTATTCGATGCCGGGCAGCAACGAGCTGCTGAGGCCCTTCGCGCTCAGCACGAGGTTGCGCGTCACCGCTTCGCCCACCGGAACGTTTTCGAGCGGGCCACTCCAGCTTTCCTCGAGCGTCAGCTCGGCGGCGGGCAGCCAGGTGGCATTCGCCGGGAAGCTCGCGGGACGCGGCAGGATCGTCAGGTTGTGCGTGTCGCTCGACAGGTTGATTTCGCGCATCTGCGAGCGATTGTTGAAGAAGCGGTTGATGCCGCTGCGACGGCCGACCGAAGCCGTGAAGAACACCGGCGGAATGGTCAGCGTGCCGCTGGCCTGCGGATAAATCACGAAGCGGCGCTCGGTAACGTTGTAGCCGATGCCATTGACGACTTCCTGGTAATTGTCGTCGCTGCCGAGCTGTTGCACGACGGCGTCTTCCACCTGCGGCGAGGTGAGCTGCGCGCCCTGGTCGAAGCCGATCGAGTAGTAGATCTTGATCGTGTACAGCAGTTGCTCTTGCACGTAGAGCTCTTCCTTGCTGACGTTCGACTGCATGAAGATTTCGTCGCTGTTCTCGGCTGGATTCTCCGAGGCTTCGCGCACCCGAATGGTGATCGGGTTCGTCGCTTCCGGCCCGATGCTGAACGCCGGAATCGTCAAGGTGCCCGTCGTGCGCGGGCGCAGCGTGATACTGAACTCGTTCCACGACTGGATCGTGCCATTGTTGTTCGTATAGGTGCTGCGCGTGCTGCTGCCGCCGACCTGTTCAAAATCCTGGTTGAGGCCAGCGAGCGAGGGCCGTGCGTTGCCGAGTGTTGCATCGGTACGGATGGTCAGCGTGATGACGTCGTTGATTGAGATATCGTTGTTGTCGACGAAAGCCGACAGCGCCGGGCTGCCGGGCGGCTGCGCGAAGCTGATTGTCGCAAACAGCACAAGCAGCAGCCCTGCGCAGAACCTGGTGGCGGCGCCGTGGATGGCAGCCCAGGCGCTGGCCAGAACGCCACGGAAGCTGATGCTGCGGAGCAGCGCTCGAGAGAACGATCCGCTGGTTGAAAGTTTTACCATATTTGATCTGCCGCCTGTTGTTCGGCCAGCGCCGGGTTCTGCAATTGCTCGAACAAACGCTGCTGGGTCTGGTAACGGAACTTGTTGCGGAGCAACTCGCCCGGATCGTCGGGAATGCGCTGCAACCACTGCTGCATCGCCTGTTCCTCTTCGCTGTTTGGCGGTGAACCTTCAGGCGTCTGTTGATCCTGCTGTTCTTCGGACTCGCCTTCCTGTTCTTCCTGCTCGGACTGTTGCTGGTCCTGGTTCTGCTGTTCTTCCTGCTGTTGCTGGTCCTGCTCGCCTTCCTGCTGCTCGCCTTCCTGTTGCTCGCTCTGCTGCTGGTCCTGGCTCTGCTGGTCCTGCTGCTCCTGGTTCTGCTGTTGTTCCTGCTCTTGCTGGTCGCCTTGTTGCTGCTGCTGTTGTTGCTGCTCCTGCTCCTGCTGTTGCTGTTCCTCGAGCAGCTTCTCGACTATCTCCCGGTTGTGCTGCGCGTCAGCATGGTCAGGTGCTTGCGCGAGCGCACGGTCGTAGGCCTCGAGCGCTGCTTCGTATTGCTGCAGGTGGGCCAGCGCGTTGCCGCGATTATAGTGGGACTCCGGATCGTCGAGCAGCGCCAGGTCCTGGATCACCTGTTCGTAGTTTTCACTGCGATAGTTGGCGGCGGCGCGCCACGACGGATCGCGAAATTCCTGCGCGGCCTCGGCGTAGAGTTCGCCGCTGAAGCTAGCGCTGCCTTGCTGATCCTTGCGCTGCCAGAGGTCCTGCCATTCCCAGGCGTAGGCTGCGCGATCCGGGACCATCACGATGATGCAGGCGAGGCCCAGGATCCAGCCGCGACGGAACGCAAGCGCGGCGATTGGCAAGGCCAGCAGCAGCAGCCAGGGGCCGGCTTCGTTCCACGTATCGTATTCACGGTCAACCTGGACGAGGCCTTCTTCGGCGGTGAACAGCGCGTCGTCGAGCAGGTATTCGATATCGGTGTTGGTCAGTTCCGCATCGGTGTAAAGGCCACCGTTGAGCGATGCGAGCCGTTGCAGCGGCGCACGCTCGAGCCGCGGAATGACGATCGCGTCGTTTGCATCGCGCAGGTAGCCTTCCTCGCCCATCGGGATCGGCGCGCCATCCGGTGTACCGAAGCCGATGACGGACAGCGTGTGGCCCGAGCCGGACAGCTGGTTCGTGATGGCGTTGATGTCGCTCTGGAAGATGCCATCGGTCAACAACAGGATGCGGCCGCCGGTGAGGCCGCTATTGGCGAGCAGATCCATCGCGAGCGTGATGCCGATCAGCGGCTTGCTGCCGCGGACGGGCATGATGTCCGGCGTCAGCGAGGGTACGAGATTGTTGATCGTTTCGACGTCGTCGGTCATCGGCGTCACCGCGTGGGCGTCACCGGCGTAGACGACGAGGCCGGTCTGACCTTCCTGTTGGCGCATGTCGAGGATGTCCACGATCTTGCGCTGCGCGCGGATTGCGCGGTTCGGCCGCAGGTCCTCGGCAAACATCGACAGCGAGAGGTCGAGCACGATGACGGCGGCATCCTCGCGTTCCTGCACCGGTACCGGCATCTGCTGCCAGGTCGGCCCGGCCAGCGCGACGATGGCGAGCGTCCACAGCGCCAGCAATCCGTACAGGGGCCAGCTTTGTTGCGCGGAAGCACTCTTGTCGAGCAGGTAGGGCAGCAGGCGTGGGTCGATTGCCTGTTGCCAGTTGCTCTGGCTCCCCTGCAGGAAGCGCAACAGCAGTACTACCGCGGCCGCCGGAATCAGCGCCAGCAGGAATACTGGACGCAGGAAATGAAAGTTTGCGCTGAGCTCGGTCCACAGCTGGTTCATGAGGCTTTCCCCGCGGCGGCCAGCGGCGCCATCTTCGCCGAGCGCCCGCGTCGGAGTTGCGTCCACGGCAGGCGCCATAGCGCAATCAGGAAGCTCAGTTGCAGCGCGAGGCCCAGCGGCCAGTAGAACAGCGCCTGTGTCGGCCGGAAGGTTTCGGCTTCCTGATCGACCGGTTCGAGCTCATCGAGAATCGTGTAGATACGTTCGAGTTCGTCGCGGTCGCGCGCGCGGAAGAACTGGCCGCCGGTACTTTCGGCGATTTGCGTCAGCGTGTCCTCGTCGAGGTCGGCGGATGGATTCACCGTGCGCGGTCCGAACAGCGAGCTCGAGGTGCCAGACTCGGCGCCAATGCCGATCGTGTAGACCCTGATGCCTTCACGCGCGGCGAGTTCGCCGGCTTGCAGCGGCGTGACTTCGCCGGCGTTGTTGACGCCATCGGTCAGCATGATCAGCACGCGGCTCGCCTGCGGGCGTTCGCGCAGGTGCTTGACGCCGAGGCCGATGCCATCACCGATCGCCGTGGCGTTTTCCTCGATGATGCCGATCTGCGCTTCGTACAACAGTGTTTCCACGGTCTTGCGATCGAAGGTCAGCGGCGCCTGCGTGTACGCACGCGAGGCGAACAGGATCAGGCCGAGGCGGTCGCCGGTGCGGCGCGCCACGAAGTCGCCGACGACGGCTTTCGTTACTTGCAGGCGGTTCGCGCCCTGGCCGCCGAGCTGCATGTCCTGCGCTTCCATCGAACCGGAGATGTCCACGACCAGCATCAGGTCACGGCCGGTCGTCGGCAGTTCGATCGGGTCGCCGATCCACTGGGGACGCGCGGTCGCGGTGACGAGCGCGAGCCAGGCGAGCACGGTCAGGATCGCGAGCAGTATGTTGCGCGCGCCGACGCGCTTGGAGGTCGCATCGAGTCGCGACAGCGAGCGGAAGAAAGGCACGTACAGCGCAGCGTCGCGCGCGCCGGCGCGCGGCAGCAAGAGGTTGATCAGCCACGGCAGGGGCAGTACGGCGAAGACCCAGGGCCAGATGAACTCGATCACGGCTTCGCCTCGCTGGCCTGTGATGCGGGCGCGCTTTGCGCCGCAGCTGGCGATAGTTTTTTTGCCGGCTGTTTGTGCAGGTAACTTTGCTCGATCCAGCGCCGGCACAAGACATGCAGCGCATCGACATCGGCATCGAACTCAGGCCGATACATGCCGTCGCCGAGCACCCGGCCAACACCGACTGTGAAATCAGCAGTATGCGACTGTGAGTCGAGGAAACGCAGCCAGGGGCGGCCATTGAGGCGTGGCAGCTCCGGATCCGGGTAGTGCAGCAGCGCGACACGCTTCAGGATCGCGTTGACGCTTTGCAGCAGCTGCAGGCCGGCTTCATTGCGGTCGCTTGCCGCCTGCTTTTTGAAACGATTGAGCGCTGCATCGAGTTCACGCAAGGCCGCGCCGAGCCGACGCCGCAGGAACACGCGCGCGAGCTGCTGGCGATACAAAAGTACCAGCGCGCAAACGACGAGCGCGGCCAGGACCCACCAGCCGGGAGCCGGGGGCCAGACGTGCACCGCATCCGGAAGGTGGATGTCGGCGAGTTCGCTCAGCGGGTCTTCTGCTTCCATGTTTCCAGTTGGTCCATGACGACCTGGTCGGTGCGTACGGTGATCAGGGGAACCTGCATCAGGTTCAGTTGTTCGCGTAGGGAAAGGATGCGTGCATCGAATTCGTGGTGATAGCTTTCGCGCGCGGTGCGCGTGTGCGTATCGATCGAACTGCGGGCGCTGCCATCGGTAATACTGTAGACACCGGGGCGCGGCAGATTCTCCTCGAGCGCATCGTAGACCAGCACGCAGGTGGTGCTGTTGTGCAGCGCGAGTTGCTGGACGTAACGCGCACAGGCTTCGTCCCAGGCCAGGAAGTCGCTGATCACGTATACGTTCGAGCCGGGCTTCGTGATGCGATAGATCTGTTCCAGCGCGTGCAGGAGGCAGGCACTGCTGCCGCCGGTTTCGCGATGCACGTGCACGAGTTCCTGGTTCATCTCGGCGGTTGCATTGAGGAAGCGCAGCGCCGAGCGTTTGCTGCGTTTGGGCTTGATCAGTTCCTGCCGCTCATCGTTGAACACGACGCCGCCGACGCGGTCGCCATTGTCGACCGTCGTCCAGCAGATGATCGCGGCGGCTTCGGCCGCGACGACCGACTTGAATGCCACCTGCGAGCCAAAATACATGTTGTGACTCTGGTCGACGCCGATGATGACCGGCCGCTCGCGTTCCTCGCGGAATACCTTGACGTAGGGGCGGCCGATGCGCGCCGTGACGCGCCAGTCGATCGAGCGCACGTCGTCGCCGGGCTGGTAAACGCGGAATTCCTCGAAGTCGACGCCGCGGCCGCGCACCTTGGAGATGTGCGTGCCGGACATGCCCAGACGCGTGCGCGAGCTGTAATCGAGTTCGAGGTTTTTTGCGACGTGACGCTGGTCGAGCAACTGCTGCAGGTCGATGAATGCGCCGCGGCAGCGATACTGCTCCTGCTCTATGTTCAGTTGGCGTTTGCGCGGCATGTGCTGCTCTTTACCTCAGGACCTTCGGGACTTCGAGCCACGTCACCGTGGCCTGATTACGCGGCGGGAACCACTTCGAGGATGCGGTCGAGCACACGGTCGGTGTCGACACCCGCGGCTTCGGCTTCGAAGCTGAGCAACACGCGATGGCGCAGTACATCGTGCACGACTTCATGCACGTCTTCGGGACTGACGAAGTCCTTGCCCTTGAGCCAGGCATGCGCGCGTGAGCAGAGATCGAGCGCGATCGTGCCGCGCGGACTCGCGCCGAAATCGATCCACGAGTCGAGTTCCTTGCCATACAGATGCGGGTTACGCGTTGCCATGACGATCTGCAGGATGTATTCCTCGACGGCTTCGGCCATGTGGATGTTTAGCACTTCCTGGCGCGCCGCGAACAGTGTTTTCTGCGGAACGAGGGCGGGTGGCGTGACATGGACCTTGCGCGCTTCGTCGCGCACGAGGTGCAGGATCTGGCGTTCCGAAGCCAGACTCGGATAGTCGACGCGCACGTGCATCAGGAAGCGGTCGAGCTGCGCTTCGGGCAGTGGGTAAGTGCCTTCCTGTTCGATCGGATTCTGCGTGGCCATGACGAGGAAGAGGTCGGGCAGCTTGTAGGTCTGGCGGCCGACAGACACCTGGCGCTCGGCCATCGCCTCGAGCAGCGCGGACTGTACTTTTGCCGGCGCGCGGTTGATTTCATCGGCGAGCACGAGGTTGTGGAAGATCGGGCCGTGCTGGAAGCGGAAGCTGCCGTCCTCGGCATGGTAGATCTCGGTGCCGGTGATGTCGCTTGGCAGGAGGTCGGGTGTGAACTGCACGCGGTGGAAGTCGCCTTCGACGGCTTCCGAAAGATTCTTGATCGCCTTGGTTTTGGCGAGTCCGGGAGCCCCTTCAACCAGAAGGTGACCGTCGGCGAGGACTGCGATCAGCAGTCTGTCGATAAGCTTTTCCTGTCCGATGATTTGATGCGAAAGCCAGTTCTTGAGTTCTGCGATTACTGCATGATGAGCCATACTAATGTCTCGTGCTGTCTTATAGTTCCTGGAGTGGATCAACGGGACCAAAAGTTCTGGCGCCAAGCGGACAGGGTCATTTGGTCATTACAGAATTCACCTCGGACAAGGTGGAGGGAGCAAATTACTCTGACCCCTTTGATCCTGCGCAAGCGCAAGGATTCTATAGTGAAAAACCGGGTAAGGAAAATGCTGCTTGAGCCGCGTGTAAAGGCTGACTATATTGTGGATGAATTGTGCCTTCATCCTTGCCTGGAATCCCCACCTTGTCGTCTCTCCTGTTTGCTGTTGCCCGCTTTATCCTGTCCCTGTATCCCGCAGAACGTTCCCATGACCTTGGCCTGAAGGGGCTGCAGCTGCTTTATCGCCTCGGCTTGCTGAGTCTTGTCAGCAAGCGCCTGCCGGCAGTGCCGGTCGTCGCTTACGGCCTGCGTTTCCCGAATCCTGTTGGTCTCGCGGCAGGTCTCGACAAGAATGCCGACTATATCGATGCGCTCGGCTACCTCGGCTTTGGCTTCGTCGAAGTCGGCACCGTGACGCCGAAGCCACAGGAAGGCAATCCACAGCCGCGGCTGTTTCGCCTGGCCGATGATCTCGCGATCATCAATCGCATGGGCTTCAACAACAAGGGCGTGGACCATCTCGTCGAGCGCCTGCAAAAGCGCAAGTGGCGCGGCATCGTCGGCGTCAACATCGGCAAGAACCTGACGACGCCGGTCGAGGATGCCGTGGAGGATTACCTGATCTGCCTGCGCAAGGTCTATGCGGTGGCCGACTACGTCGTCGTCAATCTCTCGTCACCGAACACACCGGGACTGCGTAACCTGCAGTTTGGCGAGCAGCTCGATCACTTGCTTGCCGCATTGAAAGCCGAACAGGCGCTGTTGCTCACGCAGCACAAGCGCAGGGTGCCGCTGCTGGTGAAGATCGCGCCGGATCTCAGCGATGACGAAATCAACGAGATGGCTGCCGCGTTCCTCAAGCACAATATCGAGGGTGCGATCGCCACGAACACGACGCTTGATCATTCAGGCGTGACCGGTTCCGGGTACGAACACGAAGCGGGTGGGCTCAGCGGCTTGCCGCTGCGCGGATCGTCTACGCGCGTATTAAAAAGGTTGTGCCAGGCGCTGGGGCCGAAAGTGCCGGTCATCGGCGTCGGCGGCATCTTCATGGGCACCGATGCGCTGGCCAAGTTCAAGGCCGGTGCGAAACTCGTGCAGATCTATACCGGCTTCATTTATGAAGGTCCCGAACTGCTGAAAACCGTGGTCTACACCGCGCTGAAACATCCGCCGCAAGACACCCACTGATGGCATGTTCCCTCTATTTATACAGCACGTCCGGCTGCCACTTGTGCGAGCAGGCCGAAGCGCTGCTGCAACCCTTGCTGCACGCCGGCCTGCTGCATTTGCAGGTCGTCGACATCAGTCATGACGATAAACTCATCAAACGCTACGGCATCCGCATTCCGGTGCTGGGCGGATATGACGCGAAGGGAGAGTGGCAGGAAATCGGATGGCCTTTCGACACAGCGCGCATTCACGCTCAGGCGCAGCTGTGGTCGTGGTGGTCGCAGGCCAGCTTGATGTGCCAGGGCTCGTAGCGTACGCCGAACTCGTTGCTATCGGTGTAGCGAATATCGACGTAGCCAAGGTTGATCAGGCGCTTGAATTCATCGGTGTGCGAGAAGTCGGCCGTGAAGTTCATTTCGCCGAGACCATTCTTGCCCACGTCGAAATCACCGGCGTTGTAGAAAGAATATCCGGGAGGCGCCAGCGAGCGCGATGCGCGCGACAGGTTGCCGTCGGACTGGAAGGCTTTCGCGAGGAAGAGGTGCAGCTGCTTGACATTGTTGCGCACGCCGGAGGTCAGCAGCAGGTCGGGACCAACGTCCTTGCGGATCTGTAAATAGTGATTCAGTGATTCACCTTTCAGCAGGTAGTGGCCACTGCCGTCTATTTTCTCGACCTCGCGCTGTGCGATGCGATGATTCAGCGCAGGCGTGATTTTCTCGCCGAAGAAACCGTAGCCCGTCGCATCGGCACTGAAAACTTCCTCGATGAAATCCAGCTCGCTTTTCTCGAAGCTCCCGATGTCTGCGTAATTACGCGCGAAGTACAGCAATTCCTCGAAGCCAATGAGATTGAAGTTGGTGTGCCCAACGAAGTTCTGCACGCGTTCGAGGCGTGTCAGAGTCGGCAGCAGGATCGCGCGCTTCTCCTCGCTGAGAAAAATATCGCTGGTGAAATTGGCGTCGAAGTTGCGGATTTTTTCGAGGTAGGCCTCGATGGTTTCTTCCGGAAGCTGCTCGATCAGTTCCGGCGCATTCTGAACCACGGCGCGCTCGTTATGCTTGTAGTCCGCGTGCAACTCGCTTTCCTGCAGCAGCATCAATTCCAGCTCTTCTTCAGGCGAACTGTAGACAAGTATCGGAGGCGGGGAGAGCGGTGCTTCGGCGGGAGGAGGAGCCAGCAGGACTGGCGGAAGAATTTGCTGGGGGGGCATGTAGCGGTCGGTTACGAGTACTGCGCTACCCGACGCGAGCATAGCCTGGAGAAACGTTCGTTTTTTCATTGGTCAGGGAATATAGCAGGGTTCATATGGCGAAAAAATCCCTGGCGTTGCGTGTGGTTTCGGAGGCGATGGCGTCAGCATCGCGGCCTGTACATTGCGCCACCATCTCCAGTACCCATACGAGGTGCGCTGGTTCATTGCGGCGACTTGATTGTTTCGGTCGGGACCTGTCTGCAGACCCGTTTGCAGATGCCTCGGGCGCACTACGCGCAATGTTGCGCGGCATGAGGTAAGGCGCATCGGTTTCGAGCATGAGGCGATCGGGCGGGATGTCCCTGACGAGCTGCTGCAAATCCAGGCCACGGCGTTCATCGCAGATCCAGCCGGTGATGCCGATATACATGTCGAGGTCGAGATAAGCGTGCAGCTCTGCGCGCGTTCCGGTGAAGCAATGCACCACGCCGCGCACAAGCTTGTCGCGCTGTTCGCGTAACACACCCATGAAACGTTCATGCGCATCGCGCTGATGCAGGAACACTGGAAGGCGCGTCAGCGTCGCGAGCTGGAGTTGTTCGGCGAAGGCCTGTTCCTGCAGTGGACGTGGAGAAAAGTCGCGAAAGAAGTCCAGGCCGGTTTCGCCGACGGCCACGACCTGTGGTTGCTGCAGGATGCGATGCAACTGTGCGCTGGTGTCGATACCAAAACTTGCCGCGTCGTGCGGATGCACGCCGGCAGTGCTGAACAGGATGCCCGGATGAGCGCCGGCCAGTTCGGATGCCTTGATGCTTGCGTCGACATTGGTGCCGGTCACGACCATCTGCGCCACGCCGGCATGCCGGGCCGCTGCCATAACCTCGCCCCGGTCGTGATCGAAGCTGTCATGGCCAAGGTTTACGCCGATGTCGATAAGGGGCAGGGGACTACGCATGGAGCTCCAGAAAAGTGGGCATGTTATGAGTTGACGCGATGCAAGGCCAGCAGACTCAAACATTGGTCAACAAGCCTGTCCCTTTTTTGGAAAGCTGTCTATAATCCGCCCCAATTCGGGGAAAGCCTAATGCAAAGGGGCGCATACACCATGCAAAAAACCATCGAGAAAAAGCACATCGACTGGAGCAAGCTCGGCTTCGACTACACGAAAACCGACTATCGTTTTTCTGCGACCTGGGAAGACGGCCAGTGGTCAGACGGCGAACTGCTGACCTCGGAGTTCATGCAGCTGCATGAAGGTTCCCCCGCACTGCACTATGCGCAGCAGTGTTTCGAAGGCCTCAAGGCCCAGACCGCCAAAGATGGCCGCATCCTCCTGTTCCGCCCCGACCTCAATGCCGAACGCATGGCCAACACCGCCGACCGGCTATCGATGCCGCGTGTTCCCGTCGAACTCTTTCTGAAAGGCGTGCACGAAGCCGTGCGCGCCAATGCCGCATGGGTTCCGCCCTATGGCAGCGGCGCGTCGCTGTACATCCGCCCTTTGCTGATCGGCGTCGGCCCCAATATGGGCCTGCGGCCGGCGAAGCAATATGAATTCCGTGTCATGGTCTGCCCGGTCGGTCCCTATTACAAAAGCGGCGGGCTGTCGGTCATCTCGTTGGCGGTTTCCGATTTCGACCGCGCCGCCCCGCATGGTACCGGCGACGTCAAGGCCGGCGCCAACTATCCAGGTGGCCTGTATGCGACCAGGAAGGCCCAGGAGCTCGGCGCCTATGAAGCCCTCTATCTCGACGCCGCCGAACATCGCTATATAGAAGAAGCAGGATCGGCCAACGTCATCATTTCACTTGCCGGCAACAAGTTGATCACGCCGAAGTCGGCGGCGATCCTGCCGAGCATCACGCGCCGTTCGCTGATGGATATCGCCCGCGAGGAACTCGGCATGGTGACCGAAGAGCGGCCGATCGACCTGCGCAAGGAAGTCGGTACCTTCGTCGAAGTCGCGGCCTGCGGTACCGCCGCCGTGCTGTCACCGGTCGGCAAGATCTGGTTCGACAATAGCTGGCACAGCTTCCACGGCAATGGCGAAACCGTCGGCCCGGTCATGCAAAGCCTTTACGACTGCCTGTGCGAGATTCAAAGAGGTGATCGCGCGGACAATTTCGGCTGGATCCCCGAAGTCAAAGTGTGAGCGAGATGCCGCGGTTGACGAGGTTTATTCCGCGCGGCTGCGTCCGGAACTTCACCCTGACTCTGAAATAAGGGGGCGGACACCGGGGGAGGCTCAGCTTTCCTTTTGCAAAATCCGATGGTTTAATCCCCGCCCTTTTCGGGCAGGGAGCCCGTCGTGGTGTCCGCCGGGCTCTCCAGGCAGCGCTGCGCACGAGTGAAAATCTCAGGAATATCAGTAACTAATGGCCAAGAACCTAGTCATCGTCGAGTCTCCTGCGAAAGCAAAGACCATCAACAAGTACCTGGGCAAGGACTTCATCGTGAAGTCCAGCATCGGCCATATTCGTGACTTGCCCGTCGGTGGCAACGGCGAAGGCGTCGATGTAAAAGCACGCGCCCAGGCTGCCGCCGAGACGCGCAAGCTGGGTGCCGCGCAGAAGGTCGCGCACAAGGCGCGCAAGTCGCGCGAACAGCTCGTCGCCCGCATGGGCATCAACCCCGACAAAGGGTGGGCTGCGCGTTACCAGATCCTGCCCGGCAAGGAAAAGGTCGTCAGCGAATTGCAGAAGCTCGCACAGTCCGCCGACCACATCTTTCTCGCGACGGACTTGGATCGCGAGGGTGAAGCCATTGCCTGGCATTTGCAGG
>JBEGWB010000032.1:0-49796 GCA_041178065.1 Pseudomonadota bacterium
TGCCGATCTCGGCCTGGATGTCCTTGTTCAGGTCGACCGGATCGAGCGTTGCATGAATGTAGCGACCCTTGGGCGGCATGCGCGTGGCGAACGACGAAATCGCGAAGCTGCAGCCAATGCCAAAGATCAGGTCGGCGTCATACAGGAAGTCGTAGACCATGCGCGAGGTCGCATGTCCGCCGGAACCGAGCGCCAGCGGGTGCGTTTCATCGAAGGCGCTCTTGCCGGCGATCGAGGTCGTCACTGGCGCGTTCAGCAGTTCAGCGAGTTCCTTCAGTTCAGGCCAGGCCTTCGCGTAATGGATGCCCTGCCCCGCATATATCACCGGCTTGCTTGCGGCGGCGAGTGCTTTCGCGGCGGACTTCACGTGATCCGGATCCGGCGCCGTGCGTGTCTTGAACACGGGCTTGTAGTTGCTGATGTCGGCTTCTTCCTTGCAGGCATCCCAGGGAATCTCGACGAGCACCGGACCCGGACGGCCGTTGCGCAACTGCGTGAAGGCGCGGCGCATGATGTTCGCCACTTCGGCACCACTGTGCACGGGCTCCGCCCACTTCGTGATGTGGCGCATGTTCAGCACGGAATTGAAGTTGGGAAAATAGTTAGCCACGTTGCGGTTGTAGCCGGCGGGCATGAACAGCACCGGTACCGATTCGCCAAAACACTGCGCAACGCCACCGAAGGTGTTTTCAGCGCCGGGACCATGCTGCATGACGAATACGCCGATCTCGTCGCCGCAGGTCATGCGGCTCAGGGCATCGGCCATGTGCGCGCCGGTGCGTTCCTGGCGCACGATGATCGGGCGGATGTCGACCGCGGCCGCGGCCTCGATGATCGGGTTCAGCGGATAGGCGAAGAGGTATTTGACGCCCTCGGCTTTGAGGATGCGGGCAATGGCTTCGGGGACGAGCATGAAAACTCCTTATGGGTAAACGCTGGCCTACGCGGCTGTCACGCTGATCCGGACCGCGTACGGTGGCATCAACGAAGCGCGTGACACGCCGCCATAATCAGGCACGAGACGCGCGACGGGAAACAGCCTGTGCATGAGTGACATTGCTATTGGCGAAGCCATGATAACAGCGATCCCGGCGCCGCGAAGCGTGCCCGGCGGCGTGGTCTACTGGGCCGCGCTCGTCTCCGTGGGCAGCGTCATCGCGGTCTGCAGCGACGCATAAGGCAGCACGCCGCCGTGGCCGCCGACGATCTGCTGCACCGGCAGTGCGTGTGTCTGGATCGCAGCATACAGCGCCGAAGCATCGGGGCCAGGGCCGCCAAAGAAGAGGTCGCTCTGGAACAGCACGCCGGTGGACGGAACGAAAGGCAGAACCTTGGGCCCGACATGCGGGATGCCCTGCACTTCATATAGCTGCAGCCGCTGGTCGCCTTCGGTGATTTCGGTCATGCCGGTGAAGACTTCGACCGCGCCTACCGCCAGACCCTTGGCCGCATTCGCCGCGAGCGCGTCCGGTGGATTCGTGTGCGGCGATTCGACGAGCTTGCGCAGCTCCACTTCATGCCCGCGCGCTACCAGCACCGTGGCCCCAAGCGAGGCCAGGCCGCGCACGCCGCCGATGTGGTCGTAATGCGGGTGGGTCGGCACCACGTAGCGAATGGGTTTGCCGATATTCTGCTCGACGAGTTTGGCGAGCATCAGGCTCTGGCCTTCGGTGTAAGGCGCTTCGACGACGACGACGAAGGTCGGAAACTCGACGACCATGCTGTGATGCGAGAAGGCGACGACGTGCGTGACCTTGTCCGCCACCGGATGCCATTCCAGTGAAGCCCAGGCTTCGCCCCTGGCGGCGACGACGGCCGCGGCCTGGTCGGTGACATCGGCCGGCACGTCGAATATCGCGAGCACGGCGCTATCGTTGATGCTGATCGCGTCATATTGCAGTGACGCATACACGCCATCGTCCTTGCGAACTTCCAGCGCGTGCGGCAGTCGCAGGTCGCCAACCGGGCGCCAGTCGTCGAGCAGGTAGAGGGTATTGGTGTCGCCCCATATCGTTTCAGTATCGACCGCGCTGTAGGCGCGCAACTGCGCCGTCGTCTTGTCGAGATAGAGGCCGATACTTTCGCCGTTCAGGTTGGTCGTCAGGTACCAGTAGACCACACCGTCGATGACGCGCTGATCCACGGGGTCCTGGGCATGAGCCGCCGCGAGCGCAATCGACACAGGGTTACGGCGCAGCAGCATTTCCGGTGTGTTGTGCGTGGCCCAGCTGAATAGTCCATTGACCGAGGTGACGTGGTTGGGGCGCCCGTCGGTGGTGCCCCAGCCGAGTGGTTGTCCCTCGTAGCTGGTATAGGCTTCGGTGCGATGTTGCGAAAAGCCGGCGCCGATCTGGATCATGTTGTCGAAGGCCGCGCGGCCATTGGCGAGGTCGATGATTTCGACGAGGGCACTTAATACGCCGGCGGGGTCTTCGGCACCGGTGAGGGGGATCTGTCCAAAATGACCGCGGGTGCCGCCGCCTTTCTGCACAAGGGTTTGCACGCCTTGCAAGGCTTCGAGTCCGCCGATGCCATCGAGCATGGTCGTCGTCAGTTCGACGGCCGTGACCGCCGGTACCGCCGTCGATGCCTGTTCCCCCGCCTGTTGTGAACAGGCGCCCAGCAGCAGGACGCTGCAGAGCAGCAGTGCTGTTTTGCGGAACATAGGCTTCTCCTGTGACACTGAAAGGGTACTGCCGGGAATATTCCCCCCGAAATATTCCCATAAGATACGGCTAATTCGTTAGTCCCGCGAAGGCGCTAATCCCGCTCTGCGTTTATGGATAAGCGCCTGCGCAGGCATGACGAGTCAGGAAAACCGAACTGGCGGCCTACTCACCGAAGAGGCGCAGGCGCGCTTCCCCCGTTTCCGGATCAGCATATTCGCGATTGTTCTCGCAGACGTACTCGTACAGCTTGTAGTCGGGATTGCGCGCGTACATCCAGGTCCACTGCCAGGGCCCTGTCAGGTACTCGGGATCCGTGACAGTCACTTCGTCGACCATGTGCATGTCGTCGATCAGGCGGATGCGTTCGGAAATGCGCATCGCCGGCGAGTGCGGCACGTTGCGGAACATGACGTTTTCCTTGATACCGACCGTGTCGACGACCAGGGTGTCGCCTTCCCAGCGTGCAACCGAATGTCCCCAGAAGCGTGGCTCCGCTTCTTCCCAGGGTTGCTGCTCGTCGTCGAGATAGATGCGACGTACCTGCTGATACGCTTCCTGGATGATTGTCACCTGCCCTTCACTCTCGAGCACTTCCATCGGGAACATGCCCTGCATCATCGTCGGCATGCCGTCGGGAATGCAGTGCGTATAGCCGGAGGCGATCGGTTCGCCGCGTTGCTCGGCTGCCTGAATCTCGGCGCGCAGCGCTCGCCACTGTGCGAGGTATTCCGGTTTCAGCGGCGGCTCGGGAATCGGCGGCGGCGGCTCGATGGTGAGCTGGAGCGGATCCACCTGGCCGGGATAGGCGAACCATTTGCCGTCGATACGCGCAGGTTCGGCGGCGATCGCGACAAGTGTCGAGAGTACAGAGAAGGCCACGGTAAGTGGCAGCAAGTGCTTCTTGTGCTTAGCCATCGAGCTTCTCCCCCGTTTCAATGTCAATGGTCGGCGGGCCGGCTGGCGCGCCGTTACCCCACTTGCTGCCGTCGCTGAGCATCAGCTGCTTCAGCAGCGCGCCGGGCTCGCCGTTGCGCAGCGGCGCGACGACGATCGTGATCATGTCACCCGGTTTGAGGATGTTGAACTTCCAGCCAAGACGGCTAAGGATCGAGATGTTGGCGCATTCGATCGTCCAGTGCTTGATTTCGCCAGAGGGGTCGGCGGCGTCGAGTTCGATATAAATGTGCGGGTTGGTCCAGTCGAACTGCGTGACGGTGCCGACGAGCCGTTGCTGGTTCCCGCTATCGAACATCGCGAAGGAATGATGCGCTACTGCGAGGGCGGACAGGCCGAGGGTACAAACGACAAGCAAGCAGTGGAGCCATGTACGACGAAGGGTCGAGCGAGCTTTCATGGGATTTCCTCTGTAAGGGTGGTCGGGCTGCGCTTGGCCTTTATCCTTTTTAACGGTGCGTTTTTTGTCTGAGCGCGCGGGCGAGCATAAACCACGCTTCCGATTGGGGCAAAACCCGGCGGTTCGCCGCGGCCAGTGCGACCCTGTGGCAACACCGGCGCGTGACCTACAGGCGCGGCTGCTGCCGCGCGGCGCTCTTCCCGGGCGCGGTTTCCGTGAGGAAGAGACTGAGGAGACCGGCGATGAACGCGCATACCATCATGACAACCATCGGCCCGATGAGAGAGCTGCGGTCGGCGATGGCACCGGCGATAGTCGGCGCTGCAACACCACCGAACAATTCACCGACACCGACGACCAGCCCCATCGACGATGCCGCGAGCCGGCGCGGCACGGTCTCGGCCGGCACCACGCCCATGAACAGTGCGAAGGAACCGGAGCCGCTCCAGCCAAGCAGTAGCAACAGGCTCAAGATCCACAAAGGCCCGTCGAAATGCACTGCGGCGATCGGGGTCAAGAGACCGATGAACGTGAACACAGCCATGATCGGCTTGCGGCCGAAGCGATCGGACAGGGCCGGCACGAGGAAGCCGCAGACCATCGTCGCGAGACCCATCGGCGCAATCACATAACCCATGTCGGTGTCCGTCATGCCGCGCATCACGGTGAAATACAGCGGCATGAATATCAGCCCGACGAGGTACCACGACACCATAAAGATCGAGATGCCACAGCAGATCAGGATGTTGCGCTCCTTCAGCATCGCAAATATGCCCGGGTTCTCTGCCTGCGTCGCCGCCGCCTGCGGTTCCGCCTGTGGCTCGCGCACGAATTTCCAGATGAGGAAGGCGCAGACCAGGCCGGGGACACCCGTCATGTAGAACGCGGGACGCCAGCCGTAGGCCTCGGCCAGCGGCAGCAAGATCAGCGGCGCCAGCGTCGTGCCAAGCAGCGACGCGAACACGTTCTGCATGAGCCCGGCATTGACGCCGCGGCGCTTCGGCGAGGATTCGACATTCATGATCGCGAAGCAGATCGGCAGGAAGGGTCCTTCGGCGAGCCCCATGAGGATGCGCACAAGCAGCAGCGCCGCGAAGGAGCCGGCAAGTCCCGACAGCGATGAAGCCAGCGAGAACACGAGCGTGGTCACGAGCAGGAAGGGTTTGCGCAAGCCACTGCGATCGGACCAGGCACCGATCGCGTAAGCCGAAATCGCCCAGGCCGCCGATAGCCCGGAACCGAGCATGCCGACCTGCGTGTTCGACAGCTCGAGCTCAACGATGATCTGCGGCATCAACAGGTTGATCGCATTACGATCGAAAAACACGAGGCCAAAAGTGAAGCCAAGCAACAGCAGGATGCCGTTTTCGTAGGTAAACAGGCGGGAATTGCTAGCGCTCATGTCAGACCCCTCTTCTTTTGTTGTTGTTGTGGACCTGCTGGAACAGCTAAATGGGGTCAGAGCCCAATTGTTTTATAAAGAATGTCGAGCCCCAGTTGTCGCCAAGAGGCAGGCTCTGCCTCTCATTCATCGATAAAGGAAACCGTGCGTATTTCCATGCTCTGCCGCGGCGGCGAGTCTTCCGTGCTGTCCGGATCAGCGAAGGCCGTATGACCCGTCCACTGCGGCCGTGCCGGGTCAGAGTCGTACAGTTTGAAGGCGAACACTTCGTCGGGCCGCATCTTCGGCACGTAGTACCAGCGATGGCCTGGGTTATAGCTGAGGTTGAAGCCGAACAGCGGTGGGCGACTGGGATCGTCGAGGCCACCGCGAATTTCGCTGTCGTTCAGATCGCGCGGCAACACCGTCGACGCGTCGCACAGGGCGAGCGGCGTGCGATGCACCGTCGTGATCGGGCGCCAGAAGTTCATCAGCACGAGGCGTTTCTTCAACCAAGGCTCGGCCTCCTTCGCGCCCATCGCCATGCGCACCTGTTCCTCGATGGTTGCGCGCCCATAGTCGACATGCGCGCCGAAGGCCGGCGCACGGCTTTGCGCAATGTTGGGATCATCGCTGCGCGGCACCGGGCCAAAGGCAATCGCATGTACGGCGCCATTCAATTGCTTGGCCAGCGCGATGACCTCCGGCGCAAATACGTTCTGTACTTCCAGCGGATCGAAAAAGTTTTTCACCTGGGTCGTGTGATTCAGCAGCGCGAAGCCATTGCGCGCGATCGTCAGCTCCTGCTGAAAGGGACGCATGTCGGTCAGCGTCATCACATGGTCGTCGGCTGGCCAGTAGGATTTGTCGCGATCCGCGGGATAGAAAATGGTTTTCTCGCCGTTGACGACGTAGCGGATCGTGGCCTGGATCTGGCGGGGATGTTCGCGCGTGGATAGCGCTTGCTGGTTGCTCATATCGATGAATCTTCGCTGGAGCAGCACTTGCAACGCCAGAGGACGCTGCGGTAACGCGCTGCAGGTGCGCGGTTTTATAGCACCGCCGTACCGAATTGAGCAAGGCAGGAGGACTGGCCGCGCTTCGCGGGATGGACTCTCTTGTCGAAATCCTGATCCCGGCGCTGACTGTCCTGTTATTCAAGCCGGGCATTCATGCCCTGCCGCGCGGATTCTAAATGGGCTCTGACCCCATTTGTTTCTAAATGGGGTCAGAGCCCATTTGTTTTGTAAAAAACTTGGCTTCCCCGTTACACTTCGGTCCGTCTTCATAACAAGAGCACTCGTTCCACAGGAACGCGAAAGAGGCCGGCATGTCCTTGTCACTGCAACAGGTTCACACACACATCGAACAGGGACCGATGCGGCCCTATCAATGGCTGGTCGTTGCGCTTGGCGTGCTGATCAACATGCTCGATGGCTTTGACCTGCTCGCTGCTGCGCAGGTCGCACCGATTTTGTCGCGCGAATGGGGACTTCAGCCTGAAGCGCTCGGACTGCTGCTCAGCTCCAGCGCACTCGGCACCGCCGCGGGCGCCTTGCTGCTGTCGCCCGTCGCAGACCTCATGGGCCGCCGCTCCGCAATCATCGTCAACCTTGCGCTGATGAGCGTGGGCATGCTGCTGTCGACGCAAGCAGAAACGGTCATGACGCTGACCGTGTTGCGTTTCATGACCGGCATGGGTGTTGGCGCGATGGCAAGCTGCGTGGGTACGCTGATCTTCGAATACAGTTCCATCAAGCAGCGCGCGCTGGGCCTGGGCTTCGTGACGATCGGCTACAACGTTGGCGCCGTCGTCAGCGGCTTCTTCGCGATCTGGTTCCTCGGCCGCTACGACTGGAGCGCGCTGTTCATGCTCGGCGGCATCCTGACGCTCTGCCTGATTCCGATCATTTACTTTGCGATGCCCGAATCGATCGACTTCATGGCGAAGAAACCCAATGCCCGCACCCTTGTGCAGCTGAACAGGATTTTCGCGCGCATCGGCTTGCCTGCCACCGACAAGGTGCCGGAGCCGCCGCGCGAGGTCATGCAGTCGAGCATCCTCGACCTGCTGCGCCAGCCGATCCTGCCGCGCACGCTGATGATGATGGTCAGTTACTTCCTGTACATGATGTCCGGCTACTTCTTCCTCAACTGGAACAACCAGCTGACGACGGAAGCCGGATTTTCCGACACCGGCGGTCTGTCAGTCGCGATTCTGACGCAGCTCGGCGGTATCAGCGGCGGCATCCTGATCGGTTGGTTGAGCAGCAAGCTACCGTTTCGTCCGGTGGCCATGACGATCCTGATCCTGCTGGGACTCGGCATCATGGCATTCGGCGCTGCCGGCACGAGCTATGTTGTCACGATCGTGGTGTCGATGCTGATCGGCTTCAGCTTCTTCGGCGGCGCGGTGGTGATGTACACAACCGGCGCCGCAACCTTCCCGGCGCGCGTGCGTGCCACCGGCATGGGGCTGTCGATGAGCGCGGGCCGCCTCGGCTCCTTCGTCGGACCCTTTGTCGCCGGTTATCTGCTCGGCGCGGACATGGGGCGGATGCTGACCTGCTTCATTCTCGGCATTCCAGTGATCCTGTCAGCCTTCGCGCTGATGCAGGTGCCGCTGACGCGCTTGAAGAACGAGATTTAAATGGGGTCAGAGCCCATTTGATTTGTTAAGACCTCAATTTGAATGGGGCAGCACGCCGGCGACCTAACGCTCATTTGCATCAAAAGAGCGAATGCGCCTTCCGCGCATGCCGGCTCGGAGCCGACGCCCGCAGCGCGCTTCAATCTCCTGTTTGAATTGGTCGGTTCCGAAGGCGAGTCCAGTATTCAGGCTTTGTCTGATCTCGCCCAGTTCCCGGTAGTCCGGCACTTCCCGAAACAGGTCGCGATACGCTGCCATGCGCGCTTCCGGATTTTTTCCCAGCCGCAGGTATTGCTCGTGCGGCACGATGATGCCTGAAGGCTTGCCCCAGGCATTGCAGAGGAAGCTCGACCAGGCGTAATCCCGCGGCGCGCTCACCATGCCTGCCCGCACCGGATTGAGTTCGATATAGCGGTAGCAGCGTAAAAGATAATGCTCCGACTCGATAAGGCAGGACCTGAAGCGCCCTTCCCATAGCGTGCCCGTGCGCTCGTAGCGCTGATTGAACCAGGCAACATAGTCACGCCCGAGGGCTTGCATCATGGCGGAAATCCCGCTCGTGTCGCGCGGACTTACCAGCAGGTGAACGTGATTGGTCATGCAGACATAGGCGTGGATATCGACACAGTACTGCCGCGATGCCTCGTCGAGCCGCGCAAGATACACCCGAAAATCGTCCGCGGTGGCAAAACATGGCTGCCTGTTATTGCCACGCTGAATGATGTGCTGCGGAAGCCCGGCCGGGCAGCTGCGGGGAAGGCGAGGCATGGTCTCATCCGTGAGAGGGTCGCTTCAGTATAGCCAGCAATGCCGCGCTTACATCTTTATTTAATAAATGGGCTCTGACCCCATTTAATTTGATAAATGGGGTCAGAGCCCATTTAGCTAGTGCGACATCACGTACACCGCAATGTTCACCGCAAGCCGCAAGCCCAGGTTGACGCGCTCGGCGGGATAGCGGGGGTCGTCCGCCCACTGCCATGAATCGGCTACGTCGTTGTTGAAGGCGATCAGCACAAGCAATCTGCCGTTCGCATCCATGACGCCGCGCCAGTGCGGCTCAGACCCATCGCCAAGATAGCCGCCGCCTCCGCCCATCAGCGATTGCATGTTCGGGATCTGCGTTTCGGCGAGCGCCGGGATGTCGTACACGGAATGAAACACAGGGTGCGTGCCGTCGAGATCGACAATCGCGTACTCCGGCAAAATGCGCTTGATGCCAGCGGCGAAGCCGGGCCATGAATCCGAACCGAAGAAACTGTCGGCGAACAGAAAGCCGCCCTTCAGCAGGTACTGCCGCAGGTTGTCGACCTGTTCATCGCTGAGATTCCAGTAACCGGCGAGGCCAACCATCAGGAAAGGCCAGTGCGCCATGTCTTCGGCATCGTCGGGATCGACCGCCTGCTCGACCGAGCGCGTGTTTATCGTCGAGAAGCGTCGCAGCAGTTGCACGAAGGTGCGATCGCCCTCGGGGTAATCCACGGTCCAGCTCGTGCCGCCGCGCTTGTAGTCGCCGCCGAAGCCAAAGCCGCGCCCGCCGGGATACATCAGGCGGCCGGTGACGAACTCGCCCGGCACTTCCCAGTCGGGCGGCAGCCTGTGGTCCATGTATTCCATCGCATCGTACTGGCGGAATTCACGCTGGGCCACTGCACTGGCAGGCAGCAGGGCCAGTATGAGCGGAGCTGAGAAGATCAGGGCAAATCGGCGCATGCGCTCATCCTGCTGAATACAGCGGGCGCTTTGCCCGCGGGGGGGTGCTGGCCTCTTTATAAAACAACTGGGCTGTTACGCCCTCGGGGAAAAATTGGGCTCTGACCCCATTTAGCCGTTCTCACAGCTTGACGCTGCCCATCTCGCAGATTTTTTCGAAGACCTTCGGCGTGACCTTGCCGACGCTGAGACGACCGAGGCGCACGAGGTCCATGTCCTTGAAGAAGGGATCTTTCTTGATCGTGCCAAGCGTCACGGGCTGCTTGAGCTCCTTGACTGGCGCCATCTCGACGGCGACCCAGGCCGGCGCATCGGCGCTGGGATCCGGAAAGTGTTCGCGCGTTACTTTCATGACACCGACGATCTCCTGCCCCACGTTGCTGTGGTAGAAGAAGGCGAGATCTCCCTTTTTCATGTCGCGCAGGTTGTTGCGGGCCGCGTAGTTGCGCACGCCAGTCCAGTCCGTTTTCTTGTCCTGCTTCAGCTGCTGCCAGCTGAATTCATAGGGTTCCGATTTGAGCAGCCAGTAGTTCATGTACGTCGCGTTCCGATGATGTTCAGGGCGCGATTGTCTCCCTTGATTTCACTCTTGTTAAGGGCCATTCTTGCGCTCTTAAAAACAAGAATCCGCAATCGCTTTTCCTTCCCTACTCAGCCTCGAGAATAACAATAGCAACGGAGGATATCCCTTGAGTACCCGCAATTATCAGCCAGAACCCAAGCACCGCATCGCGTTCACGCAACTGAGCACCGCGCAGATCGACGCCAACCTCGCCGGCGCGATAGCGGCAGGCCCGGGCAGCGCGTCGCCATTCGCGAATGCACATGTCGGCCAGAGCCTCAGGATCATTACCGATGACGGCCCGACGCTTGACTATGCCTTCAGCTCCGACCGGCAACTCACGCTGGCCGAAAACGGCGGCGCGCCGCTGACCGCCGGTTATGGCGCGCTGGAGCTGAAGCAACTACGCATAGTGTCGCATCTCGTGCCCGGCACCCAGCGCGGCTACCACGTCATCGTCGATACGCAGACGCAACTCGCCACCGTCTTCGAAACCTGGTTCAGCGGCTACGAAGACAATCGCGAAGTGCAAAGACAGGTCTACTACGGTTACGTCGACGCGGGCCAGGACGCGCCCGGCACGCGCCACCACATCACGAACCGTCTCGAAGGCAAGGGCATCTACTGGAAGCAGGACAACGCCGTCGAAACGCTCGATTTCTACTGCACCGTGATCTTCTCGAACTTCGTCGAACTGACGCGCAGCGGCGGCGAGCTGACCTATGCCGGCCCCTCCGACTACATCATGATCAACGACCACCAGTTCATCTACTCGCGCGTCGAGGCGGAGTTCTCCGGCATCATGACGCTGTACGCGCTGGACCTGCACGCCATGACACAGGCCGGCATGCGCCTCGGCTTCGATGAACAGGATGCGCTCGAATACTACCTGTTCACCGGCACCGGTGAAGTCACCGGCCAGATCGCCACCTTCGAAGTGTTCGGCGACAACGGCGAGCAAATCGCCTGGGGCAATCGCCCGGCGCCGACCGAGAAAGGCCAGCGCCTCGTGTATCGTCCACTCGACACCTTCCCGGTGATGAGTGATGAAGAAGTGCGCGACCAGGTGCTGAACCACGCGCATGCCTTCGGCGATGGCGAAGGCAGCGGCGCCGGCGGCATGGGCGGCTACAAGAGCGAGCGCGTCGAAGCGCTGGTCGGCAAGGCGCTGACGGTGCGCATGGACAACGGCGGACCGGCCATCGACTACGTGTTCGACGAAGGCCTGAAACTGCGCTGGAAGTATTCCGGCGACAGCAACTGGCGCGAGGCCTTCTACGAAATGTACGAGCCCGATGAAGCGCTGTACTTCTTCGCGCATTTCCTCGATGCCGAGTTCCCGCGCTCCTGCGCGATGGTCGCGCTCGACATGAAGAATGGCCTGAGCACGCTCGTGAAAGGCACCACCGGCACGCCGTATCGCAACAACGAAACCACGCCGCATTATTATTTCGGCGTGTTCGACATGGAGGGCATCACAGCGCCGCGCTACCTGCGCCACGGCTGGACCGATGAACTCGTCGGCGAAGCGGTGACGTGGAATTACCAGCCCGGCAATCCCGGCCTGACGTCGATGCATCTGTACCTGACACCGCATTCATATTCATGGGTCATCTTCCTCGGCAATGGTTCCGGCGGCATGCAATGGACCTCGCCGGGCTGGTATTCGAAGCTGCGCGACGATGTGTACCTCATGGCCTGGGTCGAGGAAGCCTGTAACGGCACGCTCGGCGTCATCTGTTTCAACAAGCGCACGATGCACGATGCCGGCTTCGGCTATCACGTCGGTCCGAACGGATTGAGCCTCAGCGTGGTCGGTGCACGCGCGCGCCACGCCGGCAAGTTCAATATCGAAAAGCATCTTGGCATCAAGGTTTGAGGAGGCTGCCATGAACAACGATCGTCGCGCATTCATCCGTAGTGCCGGTGTTGCCGTCACCGCCGCCGTCGCCGGCAGCGGCGCCAGCGCCGCAACACTGTCCGCCGAATCCCAGCTTGATGCAGTCACCGATGTCAATGCGATCAACGCGCTGCAGCAGCAGTGCTTCAAGCGGATGCAGCAGCAGGACGCCGCAGGGCTTACGCCACTGTTCGCTGCGCCAACGGCACCAGTGCACGCCGCCAGCCTGCTCGACGCGCGCATCGACGCGACGCACATCGAGGTCGCACCCGATCGCCAGAGCGCCACGGCAAGTTGCAGCGCGCAAATATTGCTTGGCACGGCGCTCGCAGGCGCCGGCACCTTGCAGCAGATGGCGCGCCTGCAGGGCCAGACGGAGCGGCAGTGGAGCGAAACCGGGGTTTACACGGTACGCTACGTGAAGCTCGGCAACGCATGGAAGATAAGCTCGCTTCGATTCAGCGTGGTGTGACCAACATGACAATCATTGCTCGGGGCGGCCGCCTCTTATCCGCTCTCATACTGCTGTTGTGCGCAGTCCCATGCCTGGCAGCGGAAGCTCCGTCGGAGCAGGCGCAGTGGGCGCGCACGATGGGGCAGTCGGGGCTGCGGCGCTTCTACTCCACCGGCGCGGACCTCGGCGAGCTGATCAACCGCCAGGTGACTTACCAGGTCGCGAGTCGCATCGAGGCGCGCCGTGCGCAGAACCCCGCGGCGCCGCTGCCGCCGCTGGCCTCCGACACCGAAGGCTACGTGGCCCAGGTCGATTCGTTGAACTCCCTGGCGACAACGCTGCCGCATCCCCTGATGCTGCGCATGCTCGCGCGCTCGGCGAAGCGTCTCGAACGTGACAAGGTGCATAGCCGCAACGACCGCTATGACCTCGGACTGCTGTACGCGCCGGCAACGAATGCCTACATCGCGCTCGGTATCGGCGCCGAGCAAACCCGCGCCGAGCTGAAGTTCGCCACGGGCAGCACCGACGTCACGGCGATCGGCCCGCGCGTCGATGCCGGTCTCGCGCTCAGGCCCTGGCTTGCGCTTGGCCTGCGCGCCGAAGACCTGCGCTTCACGGGAGACAACAGCGTCATCACGCCCCTGCCCGGCGGCAGCGTGAATGTGCGCCGCGATCTCGAGTACAGGCGCCGCTACCTGCAAGTCGAAAACATCCTGCGCTTCACGCGCGCGCAGTGGTCAGTGCTGCCCGCGGGTTGGCAGTTGGGCGGCATGGCGGCAGTGCATTATCTCGACACGCGCTACGAGAATCAGGTGAACAGTCTCGGCCAGGCGGTGGTCGAACCCTTCGGCAACCACGAACGGCTGGGCCTCGTGCGCGGCGGCCTGTTCCTGCAGGCCGCGTTCGGCGCCAATGGTGCCACGACGCCCTACGTGGAAGTGCTGAGGGATTACGAGTTCGATACGAACATGGCCCGGCCTCTCGATGGCCGTAATTCAATGATCGTGCGGGCCGGCATTGCGCGTACCTTTGGCCCGGGCAAGCGCCTTTCGCTCGAATATCAACGCTCGGAAAGTCGCAATGCGCTGCGCGAGCGCGGCAATCTGATCCTGCTTCTCGTATACGATTTCTAGCGCAGAGCCCCCGCGCCAACTCCACGGTGATCCGAATGTCCGCCAACTGCACCACGCGCGCTCTCCTCGAACACCAGGCGCGCCATGCACCCGACCTGATACTGCTGCGTTTCGATACGGGCGAAAGTTTCACGGCGGCAGCGCTGGTCGACGCCGTGAAGGACTATGCCGCTGGTCTGCAGGCGCTTGGCGTTGTGCAGGACGACTACGTGCTGAGCTGGCAGTCGACCAGCCCACGCGCGGTTCTCACCTGGCTCGCGCTGAACTGGCTCGGCGCGATCTACGTGCCGATCAACACCGCTTACCGCGGGCGCTTGCTTCAGCATGTCATTCGCAGTTCCGGTGCGCGGCTGATGATCGCCGATGCGGGTCTGCTCGAGCGGCTGGTGGATATCACTGCTGCGCAGCTGCGCGACGTCGTCGCAATCGGGCGCGGGCCGCGCGACTTGCCCGGCCTGCGCGTGCTCGACAGCAGCCTGCTCGACGGCGATGCCGACGCGCTGCGCGAAGCGCCGCGCAGGCTGCAGGACTGGGATACGCAGTGCGTCATCTTCACATCGGGCACGACCGGGCCGTCGAAGGGCGTGCTGTGTTCGTACCGGCATACCTACACCGCGGCGCGGGAATTCCGGCATGTCGGCCCGGGTGACACCAACCTCGTGGCCTTGCCGCTGTTCCACATCGGCGGGATCCTCGGCGTGAATTTCGCGCTCATTCACGGCGGCACCGCGGCCTTCGTCGAACGCTTTCGCACGGAGACCTTCTGGGACACGGTGCACAGGCTTGGGGTAACGTCGGTCGGCCTGCTGGGCACGATGGTGCAGTTCCTGATGCAGCAACCGCCGCGGCCGCGCGAGCGGGAACACCCGCTGAAAAACGCCGTCATTGCCCCCTTTACCGCGGATGCGCTGGCCTTCGGCAAGCGCTTCGGCATCGACGTTCACACGGAATTCAACATGACGGAGCTGTCGGTGCCGCTGTGGGCCGGGCCGAATCCGGCGGCAGCCGGCACCTGCGGCAAACCGCGTGACGGGGTCGAGCTGAGACTGGTCGATGCCTTCGACAACGAGGTTCCATGCGCGTCGGTCGGTGAGCTGGTGCTGCGCTGTGCCGAGCCGTGGACGATGAGCCACGGCTATCTGAACGACCCGGAGGCCACCGCGCGCGCGTGGCGCAATGGCTGGTTCCATACCGGTGATCTGTTCCGCTGCGATGCGGAGGGGAACTGGTTTTTCGTCGACCGCGTGAAAGATATGATCCGTCGCCGCGGGGAAAACATTTCCTCGTTCGAGGTCGAGGCGGAGTTGCTCGCGTTTCCAGGCGTCAAGGCCGCTGCCGCAGTGCCTGTCCCGGGCGACGGCGGTGAAGACGAGGTGCTCGCCGTACTCGCGCCGCAGCCTGGCGCAACACTCGATCCCGCGGCGCTGTTCGCCTTCCTCGCACCCAGAATGGCCACGTTCATGATTCCGCGCTACGTACGCATCATCACCGAGCTGCCGCTAACGCCGACGCAGAAGATCGAAAAGCACGTGCTACGTACGCAGGGCATCACGGCCGATACCTGGGATCGAGTGCGCGCGGGAGTCCACCCGCAGCGCCAGCCTGCACCGCCGCGCACACAAATGGGGTCAGAGCCCATTTGTTTTATTAAGAAAGCTCAGGTGAATTCTAGCCCCTTAACAAAACAAATGGGCTCTGACCCCATTTATGCGGGGGCGGAGCCTTTGCGCGGGGTGTCGGTGCTGGAGTTTGCCGGGCTCGGGCCGGCTCCGTTCTGCGGCATGCTGTTGTCGGACATGGGCGCCGATGTCATCCGCATCGACCGGCCTGGTACGCGCTATAGCGCCGCGGATGTCGAAGCGCGCGGGCGGCGTTCCGTGTTCATCGATCTGAAAAGCGAGGCAGGCAAACAGCAGGCGCTCGCGTTGATGCAGGAGGCCGACATTCTTATCGAAGGGTACCGCCCTGGCGTCATGGAGCGCCTCGATCTCGGCCCCGACATAGCGCTGCAGCGCAATCCGCGTCTCGTTTACGGACGCATGACCGGCTGGGGCCAGCATGGACCGCTCGCACACAAGGCGGGGCACGATCTGAACTACCTGGCGCTGAGCGGCGCGCTGCACGCGCTCGGCGCGAAGGACAAGCCGGCGGTGCCGCTGAACCTGATCGCCGACTTCGGCGGCGGCGCGCTGTATCTCGCAATGGGCGTACTTGCAGCATTGCATCATGCGCGGCAGTCCGGCCGCGGGCAAATCGTCGATGCCGCGATGACCGATGGGGTGATCTCGATGATGGGCATGATCTACGGCGACTTCGCCGAGGGACGCTGGCTCGATGCGCGCGAGAGCAACGTCATCGATGGCGCGGCGCCCTTCTACAACGTGTACCAATGCGCCGATGGCAAGTGGCTGAGCCTCGCGGCGATCGAACCACAGTTTTACGCGACCTTTCTGCAAACGGCGCCGCTGGCCGATGCCTTGTTCGCGCAACAATGGGAACGCAGCCTGTGGCCGCAACAAAAGCAGAAGCTCGCGGAGCTATTCAACAACCGCAGCCGCGATGCGTGGTGCGCGCACTTCGCGGAGCATGATGTCTGCATCGCACCGGTATTGAGCCTCGCCGAAGCCCGCGAGCATCCGCACAATGTTGCGCGCGCTGCCTTCGTCGAGCAGGACGGCATCCTGCAACCGGCGCCGGCGCCGCGCTTCAAGGCAAGCTAGGATTTCCGCGGCCGCGCCTTCGAGTACTTCTTCCCTTTTTCCTTGACGAGGTCGGCGCGCACGGCCGCCTGCGACAACTTTGCCTGCTTCAGGTACACCTGTTCGGTCTCGCGCACCATGTCCGCCGCTGACACACCCAGCGCCAGGCCGATGCCGATCAAGGTCGTCATCGTCGGCTGCCGTATGCCGCGCTCGAGTCGTGAGACGAAGGTGCGGTCGACGCCCGCCAGATAGGCGAGCTCCTCCTGCGAGATATCCCGTTCCACACGATAGCGGCGCAGGACCTCTCCGAAGACAGAGCTAATGTCGGAAATTTGCAGGCTGGACATCGCGCAAATTTCGATTTAGTGTGGCCTATAGTCCACGGCCTATGGGCCTCAAGAAAATTCCGACAGGGGGAGGAACTCGACTCCGGGAATCCAGCCGCAGCGAGGCCCGCAACCACCTATAAGGAAGGTCGCACTGCGAAGGACCGTAGAATTTACAGGGAACGTAGACCGAACAAGGAATGTTAAACATGCGACCTTTGATTGACCTCTGCACAACCGCTAGACTTCTGTGCAGTGCTGGGAACAGGCAGTCCCCGGAACTGACAACAACGACAACGACAACAGTTCCGTTTGCACCCCCTGTTTGGTCAGACGTACGGAATGAGGCCGAACGGCCTGCTGAACGCGGATATCTCGTGACGCATTCGTACTCTTATATCTGGATCCACGCCAGAGACTATACCGGGCTTCAGGTCTGGCATCCTGCCGGATATCACAGGACTACCGCAGCAGCCACTACGCCGGCTACCCCGCGGTCCACCACGACAAGGACGGCCGAGCATGAAGCGATCTGAGCTTCCTGCCCTCACTATCCTCGCCTACAGCGCTCCCGCGCTGGCCTGCGGCTACATGTATTTGCTCGTGTCGCTCTACGTCATGAAGTATTCGACTGACATCCTGCTGATCGCGCCGGGTGTCATGGGCCTGATCTTCAGCGCATCGCGCCTGCTCGATGCCTTTCTCGATCCGCTCGCCGGCTACTGGAGCGATCGCACCCGCTCACGCTTCGGCCGGCGCAAATTCTGGATGCTGCTGAGCATCCTGCCAACCGCGCTGCTGTTCTACATGATCTTTGCGCAGCCCGCGCGCCTTGCTGGCACACCACTGATCCTGTGGATGGCGCTGGCGATCATCGGGTATTACGCGGCGATTACCTTCTGCTTCATTCCGCACATGTCGCTTGGTGCTGAACTGAGTGCCGATACGCACGAGCGCAGCCGCCTGTTCGGATATCGCTATGCAGCCTACACGCTGGGCTCGATGCTGGCGCTACTCAGTCTGCACATATTCATCAGCGCGGAACAGCTGGGGCCCGGCAGCGTGCAGGCCACCGTCAGCAACTTTGCCATCGGCGCTGGGGTGCTCTTCGCCGCGATGGTGGCCTTTGCTGCACTCTACCTCCACGAACAGCCCGCGTCTGCCGTCGTGCGACCGCAGCGGATGCATGCCGCGTTCCGCGATGTATGGAGCAACCTGAATGCGCGCCTGTTGTTAATCGTCAACTTCATCGAAAACATCGGCTTCGCCGCGATCACCGTGCTCGTTCTCTACGTCACCCAATATATTTTTGGGCGGCCCCTGCTCGCCACCGTGGTCATCCTCGCGTACATGTTGCCGTCTGCGCTGTTCGCGCCATTGTGGCCGCGTCTCGCGCGGCGCAGCGGCAAGGCGCGTCTGTGGATTTATTCGATGGTGCTGACGGCGCTGAGCTTCGGCGCGATGTTTCCGGTGATGTATTACGAGATGGCCTTCCGCTTCGAGATCTTTGTCGCGCTGACCGCGCTGACGGGATTGGCCGCGGGTTGTGGCGGCACTATTGGACCTTCCGTGCTCAGCGACGTCATCGATGGCGACGAATTGCTGACCGGCGAGCGCAAGGAAGGCGTCTATTTCGCCGCGTTGAACTTCGTCATCAAGAGCGCCTATGGCGTCATGCTGCTGCTGACCGGCTTCATCCTGCAGGCTACGGGGTTCACGCCGAATGCCGAGCAGCCGCCCTCGGCGACCTTTGCGATGATATGGCTCTACAGCATATTTCCACTGGTGTGCTACCTCATGGGCGCGTGGATGTTCCGTCGCTTCGAGCTCGACGAAGCGACGCATGCCGCGATCCGCAGCGAGCTCGACAAGGTCGGCGACATCTCAGTCCACGGCTGATTCGCGCAGCAGCTGCGCGGGGATGAAGTCGAGTTTCGGGTTACGCAGTACGGCCTTCATCAACAGCTCCACTTCGTTCAGCACGCGGCGCGCGGTTTCCGGCGCACAGAACAGCAGGTTCACCGTCAGGTAGCCCTCCATCGTGTTGTCTGCCTTGTTTGCGCAGAAGTCGAAATACGCGCCGACGTTGCAACGATCCTCGAAGTAATCATTGCGATAACAACCCCAGGACGGCACGGGCTCGATCAACTCGTCGGGACTGCGGTACAGGAATACGTTGCGCTTGATGATAGGCATCAGATTGCGCTCGTCGGCCAGTGCGCGTTCGAAATAGTCGACAGGATTGACCAGCACGCCCTTGAAGGCCTCGAGCGTCGTTTGCTGCACTGCTATGGCATTGGTTTTCATCGACGCTGCAGCGTCGAGCTGGAAGCGATAGATCGGCGTATACACAAAGCAACCCATGACGGTTTCCAGTTCCTTGGAAATGCGCGTCGTTACCGAGGTCACCGAGGGAAAGTCCTCGAGCGCCAGCCCGTCGATATGTCGGCTGGCAGCGATGATCCACGCGGTATATACACCATTGAACACGCTGATGTTGCTTGCGCGAAATGCATCCGACAGCGCCGTCATGTCGATGTCGCGAAAATTGAAACGCAGGCGCGCACCGCGCCGCGGGTCGCTGCCCTGGGGGATCTCGGCGAAGCGCGCGGTAAGCAGGGTTTGCATCGCGCGTTGCATGCGCGGTATGTGATCCGGCTCCGCGCTGGCGAGCACCGCGCGATAGGGATCCGGCACGACCTCCGCCTCGCCGACGCGGCCGTCGATGTAATGCATGAACTCATGCACCATCAGGCTGAAGGTCCGGAAGTCGCCGATGATGTGGTTGATGCCGATGAAGAGCATCGTGCGCGTTTCGCCGTCTGCGTTCGTAAGGTCGACGGTCGCATAGCGCCATGCGGCGCCATCGGCGAAGTTGTAATGCTGCAGGGCAAAGTCGTTTTGTATCAGGGCTTGCACGGCCAGGTTTTCATTGAGGTCGTGGCTGCCCCGCATTTCGCAATGGCCGATGAAGGCGCGGCCAATCATGCTGTGCTCGGCAATCCGGAAGCGGCCGTCCTCCCGATACACCGAGCGTAGCACTTCATGGTTGCGTTCGAGAAAGCGCAAGCCGCGCTCGATTTCATCGGCGGCGAGCCTGCGCGGCGCCACCAGCGAGAATGACCCGCCGAACGTAGGACCGGGAAAGAGGTAATAGGCGTGATGAAAAATTACCTGCTCGAGCGCAATACAGCGCCAGCCCTCGGCGTCCTCGACTTGCTGCGTTACATGCCGGGGTCCCTCGCGCCCTGCCTGCTCATTCAACGCGATCAACTCCAGTTCGAACTCTTTCAGCGGCGGGTAGGCCAGCATCAGTGCCACAGGAATCTGCAGTCTGAGCTTTTCCTGCAGGTTGTTGCGGAGCGACAGTGTCATCAATGAATCGAAACCGAGTTCGAGCAGCGTGGCCTCGGCAATGGCCACTTCGCCAGGGCGCAGGTACGTGGCCAGCTCACGCTGCAGGATTGCAGCCACCGTCGCCGCGTTTGCAACACCGCCGCCCGTGGGTGTTGTGCGCGCCTCGACGCGCTGCTTCAGGATGCGCGCCGCTTCCCTGCGGTTGACGCTGCCCTTCGGTGTCAGCGGCATTGCTTCATCGGGACCAAGCACGTACACATCGCCCGGGTAAACGCGATCGGGATTTTCCAGCGCAGGATTGACGCGGTCCTGGATGTAGCGATTCAGCCCATCGCTCAGCTCCGCATCCATGACATAGCCGGGATTGAGCTTGACCAGCGCGACGTTGAACGCCATCTCTTCGCCAAAGACAAAAACCTTCTGTACGGCCTCGAACTGTTCGAGGCCGAGCTCGAACAGCAGCGGGTTTACTTTTTCACCATGCGCGCCGTTGTATACCTGGTCGCCGCGTCCGAGGTAAGTCCAGCCGCTGCCCTTGCGCAGGAACAAATCGCCGGTTTCAAGCCGCTCACTGCGGGCATCTGGCGCGCTCTCGCCGGGCGGATACAGCACCTTGCACGAAAATAGATCGGCATCGGTGAGGACAAGCTCGTGCTCGCGCGCAGCCTCGGCAATCGGAATGAATTCGACGCCCTGCGCTGCGTTTGGCAGCAGCTCATCCCACGCGGAGCCGTCGAAGGGACTGTGCAGCACGAAGCCGGCCGCTTCCGACAGGCCAAACATCGTGACGATGCGCACGCCGCGCTCGCGGTAGAAGTCACCAAGCGTCGTGCCCAGGTTGGAGCCGCCGGTAACGATGAACTTCAGTTGTTTCATCGTGCGCAGTGCCGCGCCGTCATCGCCTTCAGAGCGAATCTTTTCCTGGATCAGGTTCAGCATCCAGGGCACGCAGCAGAGCACATTCGTGCCGCTGTGGTTGATTGCCTGCAACAGCGCGTCAGCGCTGACCTGCCCTGCCGCCGGGTAATGGACCCAGGTGCCGCCGGCAATCATGTCGCGCAGGAATTCCGCCAGTAGCGCATAACCATGGAACAGTGGGAGCCAGCCGAGCGACACCGAGTCCGCGGTCCAGTAATTGCGAAACGCGCTGTCGGACGCGAGCTGGTTGGCGAGGATGTTGCGATGGCTGAGGTATACCAGCTTCGGTGTACGCGTTGTGCCGGAGGTGTGCAGGATTACCGCCGTGGCGCTTTCTGCTGGCGCAGCCCGCTCATAAATCCTCAGTACGTCCTCGCTCGCGTGAAGATCGTGTTGCGCAGGCGCGAAGGCCGCGAGGTCGGAAAGATGACGCGCGGGATCGAGAAAGTCCGTCGCCTGCATCGCAGCGCTGCAGAGCTCGCGCTGCGCGGCGGAACAGAACACATGCGCCGCCTGCGAACGCTGCAGGAAATACGCGAGATGCTCCGGTAGCGACTTCGTCGAGACGACGAACACCGGGCGTCCAGCGAAGATCGCCGAGTACGCGGCAACGAGGTAGTCGAGGCTGTTGTCCGCGACGATAGCCACGGTCGCGGCGGGGGGCAGCGCAAGCTCTGTGTCGTAGAGCCGGCTCTTGTTGACGAGCAGCGCATAGAACTGCGCGTAGCTAAGGCCCTGTGCCGTAGCTGGATCGTTGCCGCCATGGATCCTGACAGCAATTTTCGAACCTGCGCGCAGTGCGCGCGCCAGAAAGATTTCCGGTATCGTTTTCATGGTAACTAGTTCCCTGCTTCTGGGCCGGTCTTCCGTGAACTGCAGTCCTTGCTTGCGTTCGGCGTTAGTGATGTTTCCTCTACTGGGGGCGGTCAGTAAGCGCGGGGCTGACAGCCCGATTATTTAGTGTGTTGCAGCCGGCAGCCATGCGCATCGCGCACGACATAACCGCCTGTCGGTTCATTGAAGTGGCTGCCGATGATGAATGTGCCGGAGTTGGCGACCTTATCGACGAATGCGACGCGCGTGTCACGCGCGACCTGCTGGTTCATGTCGAAGCGCGCAATGTCGCCGGGCCGCTCGAACTGGATCGGGTGGTGCATCATGTCGCCGGTGACGATCGCGCGCTCGCCCTGTGATTCGATGACGATGCTGCAGTGACCGGGCGTATGGCCCGGCGTGTGGATCAGCGACAACTCCGCGCAGATCCGGTGGTCGGGTTCGATCAGGTCCACGAGGCCCGCGTCGACGACCGGCATGACCGCATCCGTCATATGATTCAGATCGTGGTAGCCGTGCGTTGCCTGCAGCATCTTCCAGTGCTCGAACTCCTCGCGCCCGAAGAGATAGCGCGCGTTAGGGAAAGTCGGCACCCACTTGCCGTCGACGCGATGCGTGTTCCAGCCGACATGGTCGAAGTGCAGGTGCGAGCACAGTACGGTGTCGATGTCCTCGGGCCTGAAGCCGGCCTGCGCGAGATCACCGAGGAATGTGGTCTGCATGTTCGTGAACACCGGGAACTCGCGCTGGCGATCGTTGCCGATGCAGGTGTCAAGCATGATCTTGCGCGTCTTCGTCTTCATGACGAAGCACTGGAACGAAATGATCATCTTGCCGTCGGGTGTCGCGAAATGCGGCGCAAGCCAGGGATAAGACTGCACAGTTGCCGGCGTGGCCTCGGGCAGCAACATCGTGATGTCGTCTTCCCAGGCGTTTACTTCAACGATGCGCGTGATCTCGACCTCGCCGATCCTCCACGTGCGCATGTGTTCGACAGCCATGGCAATCCCCTTGTGGTTAATTGGGGTCAGAGCCCAATTGCGTTTATTGCAAATGGGGTCAGAGCCCAATTAGTTGGCGATCTTTACAAAAGAAATGGGCTTTTACGCCCTCGGGGTGCTGACCCCAATTAGCTTGCCTGCGCCGAAAGTAGCATATCCGCCGCCTTTTCTGCGATGGCGACGACGCTGGCGTTGGTGTTTGCGCCGACGAGGCGCGGATAGATCGACGCATCGGCGACACGCAGTCCCGCCATCCCGCGTACCTTTAGCTGCGGGTCTACCACAGCGTCCGCATCGACTCCCATGCGACAGGTGCCGCCGGGGTGGTGCACGGTGGCAAGGGTGTTGCGCACGTAGTCCCTCAGTGTCTCGTCATTGTCGATGGCGGCGCCGGGCAGGCGTTCGCGCGCCTGATACGGCTGGAAGACCCTGTGCGCAAAAATCTGGCGCGCGAGCTTGAGGCCGCGCAGCAAGATATCGATGTCTTCGTCGCGGCTGCCGAGCTGCGGATCGATCAGGGGCTTGGCCAGCGGATCGTTGCCGCTGACGCGCACGGTGCCGCGACTTTCCGGGTAGAGACACACGAGGCTTATCGCATACCCGTGCCCGAGCGGCAGCGGGAACGGTTTGGGATTCCGCCGCGCCGGCTGGAACACGACCTGCATGTCGGGGCGGTCGAGCCCTTTACGCGACTTTATATAGGCATTGGTTTCGAACAGGTTGCTGGCCAGCGGTCCCTTGCGCGCAAACAGGTATTCGAGCCCGTTCCACAGGTTGCGCGGCGCCGCCTTCCACGACAGGCCGTAGGAACTGCTGTCGTCCATGTCCATTGCGACAAAGGTAGCGGGATGGTCGGTCAGGCCACGGCCGACACCCGGCAGGTGGTGGAGCGGCGCAATGCCCGCCGCGCGCAGTTGCTCGCGATCCCCGATGCCCGAGTGCAGCAGGATGTGCGGTGAATGGAAGGCCCCGGCGCAGAGGATGATTTCGCGCGCGGCCTGCAGGGTCTGGATCCCCGCCGCGGTCTGCACTTCGACCCCGGTCGCGCGGCCCTCTGCGCTGATGATGCGCCGCGTTGCGGTGCTGGTCAGCAGCACGAGGTTAGATCGCTTCAGGGCCGGGCGCAGGTATGCGCTTGCCGTGGATACGCGCCGGCCAGCGCCGATCGTGCCCTGGCGGTATCCGTAACCTTCGGGCTCGGGCGCGTTGAAGTCGCGGCAGTGCGGAAACCCGAGATCGGCCATCGCTGTGTTGAAGGCTTCGCACAGGACATTCGTGCGCGGGACGAAGCTGACGCGCATCGGCCCGCCGGTGTTGTGGAAGGGCGAACCGGCATATTCGGGGTTGTCTTCCGAGCGCAGGAAGTAAGGCAGCAGGTCCTCGTAAGCCCAGCCCGTGTTGCCGGCGGCGGACCAGTCGTCGTAGTCGCGACGGTGGCCGCGATAATAGGCCATGCCATTGATCGAGCCGCTACCACCGACGAGACGGCCGCGCGGCAATGGGATTACGCGGTTGTTCAGCGCGGGCTGCGGTGTCGTCGCAAGTCCCCAGCCGAAGCGTTCGCTCATGATCGCGGCGCCGACGGCAGCCGGAATGCGGATATAGGGATGCTCGTCCGCGGCAGGGCCGGCCTCGATGAGGCACACGCGATACGCCGGATTCTCCGACAGCCGCGCAGCCAGCACGCAGCCGGCGCTGCCGGCGCCGATGACGATGAAGTCGAAAGTCTGGGTGTCTGGAGCGGAGCTCATGCAGGTGCGACCGTGGAGCTTCTTGTTTTGCACGAGTATAGCCAATAATAGCTCGCAAGATTTAAATGGGGTCAGAGCCCATTTAGTTTGTTAGGACTTTTCTTAATAAAACAAATGGGCTCTGACCCCATTTGGTTAGCGCACTTAGGGAGGAATGATGGACCTTCAGCACATACTTGAGGCGCGCGGCGCGCAGTACAGCTTGCAGGGTCGGTACGAACCGGCCTACAGCGCGGTGGCCGATGCTTTTGTCGAAAACTTCAGCGTGGAAGATGAAGTCGGCGCCGCGGTCAGCGTCGTGCGCGATGGCAAGTGCGTGGTCGACCTGTGGGGCGGCTGGCGCAACAGCGCGCTATCGGCGCCCTGGGATGCGCACACGACCGTCTGCATGATGTCAGTCGCGAAAGGCATCACGGCAATCTGCTTCAACATGCTGATCGATCGCGGCCTCGTCCACCCGAACGATCCTGTCATCAAGTACTGGCCCGAGTACGGACGCAATGGCAAGGAGGAGACGCTCGTCAGGCATTTTCTCGACCACACCGCCGCAGTACCCGTCCTGACGACGAACACGCTCTGGCCCGGCGCGATGTTCGACCGCGAAGCAATGATCCACGCGCTCGAGGAGCAGGAACCCCTGTGGGAGATCGGCACGAAAGCCGCGTACCACGTGCATCACCAGGGCTTCCTGCTCGGCGAGATCATGCGCCGCATCACGGGCACGACCGTGGGCCCCTTCCTGCGCAAGGAAATCACTGACCCGCTGCAGGCCGAGTACTACATCGGGAGAATGAGCGCGGCGGAGCAGGCGACCGTCGCTGAAGTCATGCCGAACATGAACGCGCGGCTGTTTGCCGCGAAGGATCACGCCGACCAGAACTCGCTGCGCGCGCTCGCGTTCAAACAGAATCCACTCGAGCCCTGGGCGACGACGATGAACAGTGCGATCTGGAAGACCTGCGAAATCGCCAGCGGCAGCGGCCATGGCAACGCCCGCGGTGTGGCGAAGATCTACGGTGCTCTCGGCAATGGCGGCAGGCTCGACGCCGTGACCTTGCTGAGCACGCAAGGCATCGAGAACATGATCGTTGAGCAGCACAACCAGACCGAAGCCCTGCAGGACCGTCCTTATCACCAGGCGCTCGGCGTGCTACTGAACACGCCCGAAGCAGTGTACATGGGCCCAAACATGCGCAGCTTCGGCCACCATGGCCTCGGCGGCTCGCTCGGCTTCTGCGATCCGGACGCGCGCATCGGCTTTGCGTATTGCTGCAACAAGATGCACGCGGTGGGGACGAACGGACCGCGCGCGGCGCGCCTCATCGACGCGCTGTATGGCGCAGTCCGGGCCTGATCCGATGGCTGGCAATAGTGATGCGGGCCCGCAGGCCGGTTAACCCGCCGAAGACGAAGCCCCGCCATCGACGTTGAACAGTTCCCCGTTCACAAAGCTCGCTTCCCTGCTCAGCAGGAAAGCGATCGCATTCGAGTTGTCTTCCTCGGTGCCGATGCGGCGGAGCGGAATCGTCTGCGCGCGCTTTTCGTAAACCTCCTTCGTATTCAGGCCCAGCGCGCCCGGTGTTGGCACCGAGGCCGGCGATACCGCATTCACGCGAATGCCCTTGGGCCCGAGTTCAGCGCCAAGGACCTTCGTCAGTGTCGTGATCGCGCCTTTGACCGCGCTGTACGCGGAGGTGTTCGGCACGCCACGGTGCACGACCGGCGAGGACATATTGATGATGCTCGCGCCACGCGCCTTGTCGTAATGCTTCAGCATCGCCTGCGCCGACCAGAACACGGCCTTGATGCCGACATCCATCATCGCGCTGAGCTTCTCATCGGTGACCTGCTCCACGGGGCAATAATGCAGCAGCATCGCATTGTTGATGATCGCATCGATGCGGCCGGCTTTCAGCGCGAAGGCTTCGGCGATGTGCTGGAAGGTCTTCTGGTGAGCCACGTCACCGCCGTATGCATACGCTTCGTGGCCCTTGGCCTTGATTGCATTCGCCGTGTCGGCGCAAGTTGTCGGATCGAGATCAGCAACGCCGATGACCGCGCCGCAGTCGGCGAGATGCATCGCCAGATGCCGACCAAGCCCACGGCCGCCGCCGGTGATCAGGATATAGTGCTGGCTCAGGTCGGGTTTCATTATTGTTAGTCTCCGGAAGTGATCCAGGATCAAAGGGGATCAAAGGGGTCAGAGTAATTTGATCAGGATCAAAGGGGTCAGAGTAATTTGATCATGGCATGCTCAGCGAGCAAAGCGAAACGAGCGGATCAAATTACTCTGACCCCTTTGATCCGACCCCTTTGATCCCGACGCGGTCGCACCACATGGTCGAAGGGTTTATCATCAGGCTCCGTCCGAATAGCTGTTCCTGATCGACACCGACCCCGCCATCCGAACTCCAGGAGACCGATATGTCCGATGATTCACGCAAAGCCCTGCGCGAGAAAGGCCTCGCGATCCGCACGAAAGTGCTTGGTAAAAAATACGTCGAAGCGGCGCTCAACAACCGCAACGACTTCAATGGCGGCCTGCAGGATCTGCTGAACGAATACTGCTGGGGCGCCGGCTGGGGCGGCGATGCGCTGACGCTTAAAGAACGCAGCCTGCTGAACCTCGGCATGCTGACGGCGCTCGGCCGCACGCACGAAGTGGCGGTGCATGTGCGTGGCGCAAAGAACAACGGACTGACCAACGAGCAGATCGCCGGCGCCTTATTGCAGGCGGCGATCTATTGCGGCGTGCCGGCTGCGGTCGATTCCTTCCGCGCGGCGAATCCCGTGATTGCTGAAATGGACGCTGAAGCCAAGCAGCCATGAGCGCAAACCCGATAACCATGAGCGCAGACCCGACAGCCATGAGCCCGACCACGACAGCCGTCAACCACAGCCCCCTCACCCCACCCGCCGCGATCGGCTTCATCGGTCTCGGCAACATGGGTTACCCGATGGCGAAACGTCTCGTCGCCGCGGGTTACACCTTGTATGTCGCCGACCTCAACGCCGACGCCGTGCAGAAGTTCTGCGCTGAAACCGGTGCAAAGGCCGCCGCGGATCTGACAGCGCTTGGCGCCGCGAGCAGCCTCGTCATCACGATGCTTCCCGACGGCAAGGCCGTGCGTAAAGTGTTGCTGGAGAACACGGGCGCCATCAGCGGCATCAAACCCGGCACGCTCCTCGTCGACATGAGTTCGTGTTCGCCGGTCGATACTCGTGTGCTGGCGCAGGAGCTGAAGGCAAGAGGCTTCGACCTCGTCGATGCACCAGTGTCGGGCGGCGTCGTCAAAGCGGTATCCGGCGGACTGGCGATCATGGCTGGCGGCGACAGCGCGGCCATCGCCATCTGCCGTCCCGTGCTGGAGCAACTGGGCAAGGTCTTCGCGACAGGCGCTTCCGGCAGCGGCCATGCGATGAAAGCGATCAACAACTTCCTGTCGGCGACGACGCTGGCGATTACCTCGGAAGCGGTCATCGCCGGCACGAAGTTCGGCCTTGACCCGAAAGTGATCGTCGACATCATCAATGCGTCGACCGGCCGCAGTAACAGCAGCGAGCACAAGTTCCCGACCTTCATCCTGCCCGAGACGTACAACTCGGGCTTTTACCTCGGCCTCATGGCGAAGGACCTGCGTTTCGCCAAAGCCCTGAATGAAGCGGTGGATGCACCGAACACCTTCGTCAATGCGATCAGTGCACTGTATGACGCGGCAGAGCAGGAGCTCGGCTTTCAGGCCGACAACTGCGAGATCCATCGCTACCTGGAAAAGCGCGTCGGGTAATTACGGAAGCGCGGCGAGGATGCCGCCATCGGCGGCGAAGCAGGCACCCGTCGAGTACGACGACTCATCGGACGCGAGGAACAGCATCAGCTGCGCAATTTCCTCGGCCTGCGCATAGCGTTGCATCGGCACCGTTTCTGCAATGGCAGCTTCGAACAGTTCCGGCGCGTTCGGCATCACCGCCCGGTGAATGCTGTCCATCATCGGTGTCGCGACATACCCTGGATGCACGGTGTTAACACGCACTTTATGCGGCGCGAGTTCCAGCGCGGCGCCTTTCATCATGCCGACGAGCGCATGCTTGCTGGTCGTGTATGCTGTGGTACCCGGCAAGGCCGCGAGCCCCTGGATCGACGAGGTCAGCACGATACTGCCGCGCTTGCGTTCCTTCATGCCGGGAATCACCGCGCGCAGGCCAAGCCAGACCGCCTTGAGATTGACGTTCAGCACCTCATCGAACAGGGCTTCCGGGTATTCCTCGAGCGGCAGGTTGGCGCCGCAGATGCCGGCGTTGAAGATCGCGATATCCACCGCGCCGAGCTGCTCAAGCGCGAAACTGGTGTAGGCAGCAATTTCCGCTGAACTCCGGAGATCGGCGCAGTAATCCAGAATATCTGGTGAATTGGCGTCTTTTACGATCGCCTTCAGGGCAACTGGGTCCTGATCGACGAGCAACACGCGCGCGCCCTCGGCGAGGAACATCAACGCGGTGGCCTTGCCGATGCCGCTGGCCGCGCCTGTGACCAGTGCCGTCTTTCCCTGCAGTCTGTTCATGCGTGATCCTTGTTGCGGAATTGTGTGGATGAGCGCGGATGATACCGAACCTGCCAGTCCACGGGTTTTCGATGCTGCTGCGTGAAAAAAATTTCAGCACAAGAAGGCAGAAAAAAGGAAATTTCCTGTCTCAAAAGCAGCGCTCGAAAACAGGTGCCGCGTGTCACCTCATGAAGCGGTCCATGCGGGTTCCGGAGGATGGTATTTTCAGATTTATCATGGTTATATTCGATCACCCCGCCCCGTAAAAGGGCCGGCAAATCCGGATCATTCGAAGGCCCCCGGCCCGCTTTTCTGGAACACCTGATCGGACTCCAGCGCAGTACGGCCACCGTCTCAGAACTGCTGTATGTACGAGTTCCTTTTTAAATATCCGCAGCAAGCTTTCGCCGACAGCGAGTTCGTTCTCGCCAGCGGCTGGCCCCTGTGGCTCCTGTTTACCCTTGGCATCGTCGGGGCAGCCCTCGTCACCGCCATGCTGGTCTGGAAACGGTCCAGCATGAAGTGGTGGCAGCTCGGCACGCTCGGGCTGCTGCAGATCGCGATGATTGCGCTCGTGCTGTTCGTGGTCTGGCAGCCGGCGCTCGTCAACGAACGGCTCCTGCCTGGCGAAAACGCCCTGGCGGTGCTGCTCGACACCTCGGCCAGCATGGCGCTGAGCGATGGCGACACCACGCGCATGGCGCAAGCCCAGGAATTGCTGAGCCCCGAGGCCCTCGCCGAGCTTGGCGAAACCTATACGATCCTGCCGTACAGCTTTGCCGCCACGGCCAATGAACTGACGAGCTTCGCGGAACTGCCGGAACCCGGCACCGCCAGCATCCTCGGCCAGTCGATCCTGCAGACGCTCCGCCAGGCCAGCTCCGCGTCGCTCGGCGCGGTCATCGTCATCAGCGACGGCGCCGACAACACCGGTGCGATCCCGCAGAACGAACTCAATGAAATCATCGGCTACGGCGTACCTGTGCATACCGTTGGCATAGGCCGTGAGGCCATGCCTGAAGACCTCGAACTCGAAGAGGTCGTGCTGCCCAACAAGGCGCTGGCGGGCACAACGCTGTCGGCGCGGGTCAACATCCGCCACGACGCGCCCGGTACGGCGCGCGTCAAGGTCTACAACGGCGACGAATTCCTCAGCACGACCGATGTCGAGCTGCTGCCGGACCAGGATTCGACAATGGCGTTCATCGATATCGAAGTCCCGGAGCCCGGCCAGCTTGACCTGCGTTTCACGCTCGATCCGATCAATGGCGAGCGCAACCTGGCGAATAACGCCCGCGGCCGTGTCGTCGACGTGCCCGAAGGCAAGTACCGCATCCTATATATAGAAGGTGAGCCACGCTGGGAGTACAAGTTCATGCAGCGCGCGCTGAACGACGACCCGAGCATCCAGCTGTCGACCCTGCTGAAAGTCACGCCGAACAAGTTCTACCGCCAGGGCATCGATGCACCCGAAGAACTGGCCGAGGGTTTCCCGACCGAACGCAGCGAACTGTTTGCCTACGATGCACTGATCATCGGCAGCATGCAGGTCGCGGAGTTCACGCAGGAACAGCAGGACCTGATCCGCGACTTCGTCAGCGAACGCGGCGGCAGCCTGATGATGCTCGCTGGCCTGAGCGGACTCGGGCTCGGCGGCTGGGGTGAATCGGTCGTCAGCGAAGTGCTGCCCTCGCGCCTCTCGCTGCAGGACGGCGACTTTGTGCGCCAGAAGGCACCCGTCGTGCTGACCGACAGCGGCCGCGCCTCGCCAATGCTGAAGTTCAGCGACAGCGACAGTGAGAACAGCACAATGTGGTCGGAACTGCCGGAAGTCGCCGATTACCAGAAGCTGGGGCCGCTGCGCCCTGCCGCCACCGTATTGCTCGAAGCGAACATCGACGGCCGCAATCAACCGTTGCTGGTATCGCAGCCCTACGGCCGCGGCCAGAGCTTCATCCTGGCGACCGGTGGAACCTGGCGCTGGCAGATGAGCCTGCCGCTCGACGACATGCGCCACGAAACCTTCTGGCGCCAGCTCGCGCGCGAACTCGTCGCCTCGTCGCCGCGTCCCTTCGAACTGACGGCGACAGTCGAAAACGAAAGCATCGTCGTGCGCGCCGAGCTGCGCGATCCCGATGCCGAGGAGAATCAGGGCCTGGCGATCACCGCGGTGGCGAGCTCCGACACGAATGAAGTCGTCAACATCGAGCTCTTGCCCGTCGCCGGCAGCCCCGGCGTGTACGAAGCCGCGTTCAACCCGGCAAGCAACGGCCTGTATTCGATCGAAGCCCTGTCCCGCAAGGGCGAGGAACTCGCCAGCTCGGTGCGCACCGCGACCCGCTATGACCAGGGCCAGGAATCATTCAACGTACGCCAGAACCGCGCCTTGCTCGAACGTGTCGCCGCCGTTACCGGCGGCCGTTACTGGACGGCGGCACAGTGGGGCGAAATCCCCGAAGTGATCAGCTACTCGACCGCGGGTATCACGCAGCAGCAGATCAGCTACCTGTGGGATGCACCCTTCTTCTTCCTGCTGCTGCTCGTGCTGAAGAGCGCCGAGTGGTTACTGCGCCGCACCTGGCGCGTGATCTGAGCGCAGCACTTACGGGTTACCGACATGCGTAAAGCATTTCCTTTACTGACACTGTCCCTGGCGCTGCTGCCCTCGCTGGCGCGGGCCGAACTGTACATCACCATCGTGCAGGGCCTCGGCGGCATGCCCGAATACGAGGAGGAGTTCGACACCGTGCGCGAAAAAGTCGTGGCCGCGTCGAATACGCTGACGAATGCGGAACGCGTCTTCAGCTTCAGCGGCGACGAGGCCACGCGCGAGAAGCTGCTCGCGCACTTCGCCGCGCTGAACAAGCTGCTCACCGACAGCGATCGCGCGGCGATCTACCTGATCGGCCACGGCAGCTTTGACGGCGAGGAGTACAAGTACAACATCCCGGGGCCAGACCTGGCGACCGGCGACTTCAAGAACATCCTTGAAACGCTGCCCGGCCAGAACCATGTCCTGATCACGACTGGCAGCACCAGTGGCGCGCTCGCCGAAGGCATCACCGGCGTACCGGCACCGCGCGAGCCAGCGCCCGGCAGGGAAGCTGAACAGCCCGCGCCGACGCCGGAAGAGCTTGGGCCGAGCAAGTACCTCATCGTTGCCGCCACGCGTAACGGCAACGAGCGCAACGCCACGCACTTCGGCCGCTTCTTCGCCGAAGCGCTGGTCTCGACCGAAGCCGACATCAACAAGAACGAAACCATCAGCGTGCAGGAAGCCTACGATTACGCCACGCGCGCCGTGGAGGAATATTTCAGCGACGAAGCGCGCCTGGCGACCGAGCACGCGCAGCTGCGCGGTGAAGGCGCGGCGCAGTTCAGCCTGTCGCGCCTCAATTCCCTCGAGTATGAATCGGCCGATCCCGAGTTGAGCGACTTGCTGACGCAGCGCCAGGAGCTCGACTCCGAGATCGAAGAGCTACAACTGCGGCGTGGCGAATTCGCGAGCAATGCCGAGTACCTGCAGGCCTTGCAGGCGCTGGTGTTGCGTTCGGCAGAACTGACCGAACAGATCGACCAGGCGCGCGGTGCTGGCGGCGCCGCTAACGCCGCACCTGCAGGCAGAGCGGATGTCGATGTCCCGAGAATCGAGCTCAATATTCCGCCGCCGCCAGCGCCGCGCGTCAATGACACGATCAACCGTGCGCCGCTCGACGAGACCCCGATCGACCGGCGCCCACCCGGAGGCGATGATGCGCAGTAAGGCGCGCGCCCCTGGCCTCACACGCGTAGCCGCGCTCGCCGCGGCGGTGTTCGCGTGCACGCTGGCGCTCGAGGCCGAGGCGCGCGATCCCCTGTACGGCGCGCTCGACAGTCCTGAGCTGCTGAACTGCGAAAACATCTACTGGTTTGGCATGCGCGTCGACGCTGCCGCCTGCTATCGCGGCCTGCTCGGCGCCGCGCCAGCGCTACGCGCCGAAGCGTTGTGGGCACTCAATGACATGCAGGGCGCGAATAATGCCTTCCAGGAAGCGGTCGACGCCGAGCCGATGAACGCGATGGTCCGCGTACGCTGGGGCGAGCTGTACATGGAAACCTGGCAATTCGGCGAAGCCTACAACCTGTTCGCCGAAGCGCTCGAGATCCAGCCCGACCTGGCCTGGGCGCATTTCGGCGCGGCGCGCGCGCTGTCGCAGGGCGGCGACCAGGAGCAGGTCAATGCGCACATGGAAGCCGTTGTCGACAGCCCCAGCGCCGCCGTCGGCGCGAAACTGCGCGGCACCATTTTCATGTTGCGCAATGCGCTCGAACAGGATCGCTTCGACGATGCGCGCGACATTCTTGCCGATGCGAAGGAAATTGCGGAGGAGAACGATCTGCCGCAAATGGAACTGAAAGCGCTCGAGGGCGCGCTGGCGTTCATGACCTTCCAGTCTTACGAGAGTTTTGTCGAAGCGGCACTCGCGGAAAGCCCTAATTACGGCGATGCCTGGGCGCTCATGGGGTATCACGCGATGATCACGCGCCGCTACCGCGAGTCCGGCGAATTCTACGAGCGCGCCGTCGCGCTGCAGCCCGACCACTGGGAAGCGCATCTCGAACTCGGCCAGAACTACCTGCGCATGAACCAGGTGACGCCGGCCATCGACCACATCGAAACGTCCTACGAAGGCGACGCCTTCAATCCGAAGACGATCAACATCCTGCGCCTGCTCGACCACTTCGTCGAAAACATGGAAGTGCATAACTATCCGGATCCGCCCCAAGGCGCATTCCCAACGCTCAGCCTGCGCCTCGACAAGCGCGAAACACCGATCATCGAGGGCTACGCGCGCGAGCTCGCCGAGAGCAGTATTGCCCTGTACGCCGAGCGCTATCGCTTCACGCCGAAGGAACCGATCATCGTCGAGATCTACCCGAACCATGAAGACTTCGTCGTGCGTTCCATCGGCATGCCCGGCGTCGGCCTGCTCGGCGTGACCTTCGGCTACCTCTTCGCAATGGATTCGCCGACGGCGCATCCAGCCGGCGAGAATTACCACTGGGGCACGACGCTATGGCACGAAATGGCGCACGTGTTTACCGTTGAGGCCAGCGATCACCTCGTGCCGCGCTGGTTCAGCGAAGGTGTTTCGGTATTCGAGGAGTGGCGCACGGGTCCGATCCCGGGCCGCAAGATTCCTGGCAACGTGCTCAAAGCTATGTCGGAAGGGAAGTTCCTGTCGGTGGCCGAGCTGGACGACGGCTTCATGCGTCCGACCTATGGGGACCAGGTCATCGTGTCGTACATGCAATCCGGCCTCGTGTTCGACTTCATCGACCGCGAGTTCGGCTTCGACACGATCGTCGACATGCTGTACCTGTTCAAGGACCATGTGACGCCGACGGAAGCGCTCGAACGCGTGCTTGGCATCAGCGTCGCGGAATTCGATGCGCGCTTCAAACAGTACATCGATCTCGAATACGGCCCGCTGCTGCAGCAGATGCCGGCCTGGGAAGCCAACCATCGCGCGAGCTTCGAAGCGCTGGAGCAGGAAAACTGGGCAGAAGCGATCGCCGCCGGCGGCCGCGCCAACTTCATCTACCCGGACTACGTCGAAGCCGACAGCCCCTACATCGCGATGGCGCGCGCCTACGCGCGCCTCGACGATGCCGAAAACGAATTCCGTACGCTCGAAACCTACTGGCAGAAAGGCGGCTACTCGCCGCGCGCGCTGATGGCACTGGCCGAGCGCTACCTCGAACGCAACCTGCAACAGGAAGCGCTCGAGGTATTGAACGACGTGAAATGGGGCGATCCCTTCATGGAGGAGCTGCACATCGCGCTTGGCGACCTGCATCTGGCGATGGGCGCGGCGCAGGAAGCGCTCGACGAATATCTGGTGCTGCTTGCGCTCGACCCCGTCGACAAGGCCGATGCGAACCTCAAGGTCGCGAATGCCTACAAGGCGCTGAACGACACCGACAGGACCATGGAATATCTCATGACCGCGCTCGACATTGCGCCGCAGTATCGCCCGGCGCAGGCGCTGTTGCTGGAACTCACGCGCGGTGCCGGGCAAGGCACGGCGCCGGCGGATGACAGCGAAAACTGAAATACCGGAATCAACTACAACACAAAAGCAGGAAATGACTATGAGTGACGCAGTAGAGCAGCAAATCGGCAGTGACGAAGCCCGCGATCTCGTGCAGCGCTTCCAGGCCGCGACCGCAAAAATCCGCCAACAGGTGCGCGGTACGATCGTCGGCCAGGACGAGGTCGTCGACAACCTGCTGATAACGCTGTTCGTCGGCGGTCACTGTCTTATCACCGGTATGCCGGGGACTGCGAAGACCTTGCTCGTGCACACGCTCGCCAGCGCGCTCGGCCTGACCTTCAAGCGTATCCAGTTCACCCCTGACCTGATGCCGACCGACATCACGGGCACCGACATGGTCGAAGAAGACCAGGCAACCGGCAAGCGCGAGTGGCGCTTCATTCCCGGCCCCGTGTTTACAAACGTACTGCTCGCCGACGAGATCAACCGCACGCCGCCAAAAACACAGGCGGCCCTGCTCGAAGCGATGCAGGAAAAAACCGTGACCGTGCGCGGCAAGAACCACAAGATCACGAAGCCCTTCTTCGTGCTCGCCACGCAGAACCCGATCGAACTCGAAGGCACCTACCCGCTGCCGGAAGCACAGCTCGACCGCTTCCTGTTCAACGTACTGCTCGATTACCTCTCGCCCGACGAAGAAGTCAAAGTCATCGAACGCTTCACGACGCGCGTCGAGATGCCGGTGGTCGAAGCCTGCACCAGCGGCGAGGAGATCGTGAAGTTCCAGGCACTGGTGCGCCAGGTGCCGATTTCGAGCGCGCTGAACCGTTACGCCGTCGATATCGTGCGTGCCACGCGCCCCTCGGATCCGATCGCGCCCGAGATCATCAAGAAGTACGCAAACTTCGGTGCGTCGATCCGCGCCACGATGAACCTCGTGCTTGCCGCCAAGGTCCGCGCGCTGATGGAAGGCCGCTTCCACGTCAACGCCGAAGACCTGAAGAAGCTCGCGCTGCCGATCCTGCGTCATCGCGTATTGCCGAACTACTACGCGGAGTCTGACAACATCAGCGTCGACCAGATCCTGAGCACGATGCTCGACAACGTACCAGTGCCGACCGAGTGACCTGGTCGACAAACGTAAATGGGGTCAGAGCCCATTTGTTATGTAAAGACATGCCAGTGTCGTGATGGTAAATGGGCTCTGACCCCATTTACTGTCGCTTCTTAATAAAACAAATGGGCTCTGACCCCATTATGTCGAGAGTTGATGATGGCCACTGCCGCCAAACATGCGCCGATGAACCTGTTGCAGCCGACGGTGCTTGCGAGCCTGTCGAACCTGGAGCTCGTCGCGAAAGCCGTCGTCGAGGGCTTCGTCGTCGGCCTGCACCGCTCGCCGAAGTTCGGCTTCAGCCAGGAGTTCGTCGAGTATCGCGCGTATACCGAAGGCGACGATCCGCGTTATGTCGACTGGAACGTGTTCGCGCGCACCGGCAAGACATACATCAAGCGCTTCCTCGGCGAAACCAACAGTCATCTGATGATCATGCTCGACAGTTCCGCGTCGATGGGTTTCGGCAGCAAGGGAGTGACGAAGCTTCAGTACGGCAAGTTCCTCGGCGCTTCACTCGCCTACATGGCCTCGCGCCAGCACGACGCCGTCGGCGTCATGGTCTTCGCCGATGAGGTCATGGAATATCGTCCGCCCGCGAGTCGCAGTGGTTCCTTGCAAGGCGTCATCCACACGCTCGACAAGGCGCAGCCCGCGCTCGGCACGCATCTGGGCAAGCCGATGTCGCGTTTCCAGGAACGCATCAAGCGCCGCGGCCTCGTCGTCGTGATCTCCGATTTCTACTGCGACGCGGAAGAACTGCTCGAAAACGTCCGGCCACTCGCGATGCAGGGCCAGGATGTCGTGCTGTTCCACCTGCTCGACGCCGACGAGATCAACCCGAATATCAAGCAATCGACGCTGTACGAAGACATGGAAACCGGCCACTCGATCGAAGTGTCGCCCGTCTACATGAACAAGGATTACCGCGAACGCATCCAGGCGCACATCGCCTCCATCCAGAAAGCCGCCAGCGGCATGAACGCCGACCATATGCTCATCAACACCGGCGAGCCGCTCGACAAGGCGCTGCATAGTTACCTGACCTTCCGGGAGAAGCGCGGATGAGTTTGATTACGCCTCTCTTCCTGCTCGGCCTGCTCGGCATCGCATTGCCCTGGTGGCTGCATCGGCTCGAAACCCAAACGACCGAACGCGAGAAGTTCGCCACGACGCGCTTCCTCGAGGCCTCGAAAAAACGCATCCACGTGCAACGCAAGCTGCGCTTCCTGTTGCTGATGGCGCTACGCATGCTGTTCCTCGCGCTACTGGCCTTTGCCTTTGCGCGGCCAATCCTGCTGCAGGATCCGGAGGCGGCCGTGACCGCCGACACGACGCACCACGTCATCGTCGTCGACAGCTCCTTCTCGATGAATCAGGGCGGCAAGTTTGCCGCCGCGCAGGAACGCGCCAATACCATCGTCAACGGCATGGGTGAGGCCGATATCGCCAGCCTGTATAGCGCGAGCACAAATGTCGCGACCATTACCGAGCCCACTGCCGACGCCGCGGCACTCGCCCAGGACATCAGCACGCTTGAACCGGGCAATGGCCGCCTGGACCTCGGCGCGATGATTTCGTCGCTCAATGGCCTCGTCGATGTCAGCGACGCCAACTTCGTGTTCCACCTCGTCGGCGATTTCCAGCAGACGAGCCAGGCCGTGCGCTTCGCCGACATGATCCCCGACGTCATCAACGGCCGTCCGGTGACGCTCGACATCCAGCAGGCCGCGGCGGTGCCCGAAGCGAACTACACCGTCGATTCCGTGGTTGTCGAGAACCGCGCAACGGTCGTCGCCAATGTCCGCGCCTTCAATGCTGACGGCGCAGGCTCCGTTGAAAGGCAGGTCAGCCTGTCGATCAACGGCGTGGAGCAGCAACAGCAGACGCTGGGCATCCCCGCCAGCGGCGCCTATCTCGTACAGTTCGACGCGGTAACCTTCGGCGAAGGCGACAACCGTGTCGATATCGCGCTGAGCCCGGCTGACTCACTGCCGCAGGACGACGTGCGCCACACCGTGTTCGACAACGCGCCGCCCGCGCCGGTACTGGTGTTGACCGATGACCCGAGCTCGCTCGGCCTCACCTACCTCCGCGCCGCGCTCGAAACCGCGCCGCGCGGCTATTCGGTCGACATTACCGACGTCAGCGATTTCGACATGCGTGTGATGCAGCGCTATCCCTGGCTGATCATCGACGACATCGGCATCGTCAACCCGACGCTCGATGCTGGCCTGCGCGACTATATAAATGGCGGTGGTTCCGTGTTTGCCGCTGCCGGTCCGCGTACCGGCGCGCTCGACACGATGCCGCTGCTCGGTACCGCGATCACGGCAAGCGTCAGCGATCCACGCGCCGCGCCGGCGCAGATCAGCCGCATCGACACGACGCATCCCGTGCTCAGCGACAGCTCCGGCTGGTCCGCCGTCAACGCCCGCGTCGTGCGCGTGGCGCTTGATCCCAGCGACCAGATCCTGATCACGCAGGCACCAAACTTCCCGGTGCTGGTCGAGCGCCAGATCGGCGCCGGCCGCCTGCTGCTGCTGACGACGAGCATCGACAACTCCGCGTCCGACCTGCCGGTGAAGCCAGTGTTCGTCAGCTTCGTCGCGAAAGCCGCGCAGTATTTGTCGAATGAGAAATTGCTGGTCAAGGAACAGCTTGCGGACTCCTTCCTGCAGCTGGCGCAGACCGGAGGCGCTTCGGGCCAGGTCGTTGATCCCGATGGCGAGAACCTGCTCTCGTTACAGGACACCACCATTGCCCAGGATGTCCAGTTGAACAAAAGGGGCTACTATCAGGTCTTCACTCCGGGAGGAGAGGTGCTGGTCGCCGTGAATCCCGACATCCGGGAATCTGATCCCACGCCCATGCCGCCCGCCACGCTGCAAAACTGGCAGAACGTGGTCGCCGGCACCGCTCCCGTCGAAACGGCGGACCTTGCGGACAATGCTGGCGCTAGTGCAGTTGCAAGTACCCGCGATGACACGCTGGAAGAAGTGGAGATCTGGCGCTTCTTCCTCGTGCTGCTGGGCCTGATGGTGCTCGCCGAGTCACTGTTGGGCAACCGCTACCTGAATATGAAGACAGGGTCCTTCTGATGAACGCATCCCGTAAGCTCGACCAATACCTCGATTCCTTCCGCGCACGTTTACGCACGCTGACGCTGTTGCAGGGCGCCGCGGCCGCCGCCACCGTGCTGGTCGTGTTGTCCGCGATCGGCGCCTGGTTCTCGGCTGACAGTGGGTTTGCGAGCAACACGACGAACGTGTTCCGCGTGATCCTGGTGCTCGGGCTCGCGGCCGTGGTGCTGCGTTTCCTCGTCGACCCGCTGAAGAAGCTGAAAGAGGGCATCAGTGGCGAAGTCGAGCAGCGCGTGCCCGGCTTCGATGGGCGCGTGACGACCTACACGCAGATGAAGGAAAGCGGTAACCCCTTCCTCGACCTGCTGGCAGAAGACGCGCTGAAGATCAGCGCTACGCATCCGGTCGAACAGCAGGTCAAGCCGAAGGAACTGCGGATTGCCGGCGGCGCGCTCGCCGCGGCGCTGCTCGTGTTCGTGTATCTCATTGTCGCCGGCCCGAACCTGCTGAACTACGGCATGCGCAACCTGCTTGCCGGCTGGGCCTTCAGCGACGTACTGCCGCCGCAGACGATTACCGTGACGCCGGGCGACGAAAGCGTGCGCCGCGGCGCCAACGTGCGCGTGACCGCGGCCATGGCCGGTTTCGATCCCGATGAAGCGTCCATTTATATCGAGAGTGCCGACGGCATCGAGCAGGAAGTCGCAATGGTCGAGAGTCCGCTCGGCTTCGAGTTCACCTTCTTCTCGATGCAGCAGAATATCAGCTACTACGTCGAAGCCTCCGGCCTGCGCAGCCCCGCCTACGACATCAGCGTGCTCGACGTGCCCGGTGTCGAAGGCCTGTCGCTGACGTACAACTATCCCGAGTGGACCGAGCGCGATCCGGAAACCTTCACGCAAGGCGACGTGCGCGCACTGCCGGAAACCCGCATCGACCTCACCGTCACGACGACCGCGCCCCTGCAGGCCGGCGAGCTCGTGCTCAACAGCACAGGCCAACCGCTGGCGCTGAACGGCAACCAGGGTTCGTCCGAATTCACCGTCATTGAAGAAGGCGAGTACTACATCGCGGCGATCGTCGGCAGTGAACACGTGCGCATCAGCGATGACTTCTTCATTCGCCTTTCCGAGGATGGCAAGCCGGTCATCGAAATCGTCAAACCCGGCGGCGACTACAACGCCAGCAACATCGAGGAAGTGAAGCTGAACATCGATGCCAGCGATGACTACGGCATCGCCTCGCTCGCGCTGAAGTATTCGGTCAACGGTGGCGAGTTCCAGACAATCGATCTCACGCAGGAAAACGCGCGCACGATCAATGCCCAATACCTGTTCATGCTGGAAGAGATGCGCGCGAAGGCCACCGAAGCGGTGACGACGAATGTCGGCGACTTCAATATCCAGCTGAGCGATGAGCCCGAGCCGGCGGCTGTCGACGAAGCCAGTCCCGCTGCCGAGCCCACCGCTGATGAAGGTGCCGCTGCGCTTGCCGCGGCCTCGGCCGAAATCCCGCTGCAACCCGGCGACCTGATCTCGTACTACGCCGAAGCCAGCGATCGCAGCCAGACCGTGCGCACCGACATGTTCTTCATCAACATCCAGCCCTACAACCGGCGTTACTCGCAGTCGCAGTTGTCGGGCGGCGGGGGTGGGGGCGGGGGCGGCGGTGGCCAGCAGGATGAAATCTCGCAGCGCCAGCGCCAGATCATCGTGTCGACCTGGAACCTGATCCGCGAGCAGGCGGAAGGCGAAGACAACCCGCAGGTGGATATCAACTCCAAGCTCCTTTCCGAATTGCAGGTCACGCTGGCCGAACAGGCGGCGACGTTGGCCGAACGCACGCGCGCGCGCCAGCTCGACAGCAGCGACGAGCAGATCGCCGAGTTCGTCAACAACATGGAGCAGGCGGTGCAGCGCATGCACCCGGCCTCCGAACAGCTCGCCGAAGTGAAGCTCGACGAGGCGATCCAGCCGGCGCAGGAAGCACTGCAGTACCTGCTACGCGCCGAATCGGTGTTCAACGACATCACGCTGCAACAGCAGCAAGGTGGCGGCGGCGGCGGTGGTGGGGGTGGCGCAAGCCAGGACCTCGCCGAAATGTTCGAACTGGAAATGGATCTCGAGCTCAACCAGTACGAAACCGGGAGCCAGGCCAGCCAGCAGTCGCAGCAGCAGGAAGCCGAAGACATCATGAAGCAGCTGGACGATCTGGCGAAACGCCAGGAACAGCTCGCGAATAACCTCGCCAACCAGCAGCAGCTTACCGACGCGCAGCGCTGGCAGCAGGAAATGCTGCGCCGCGAAGCGGAAGAGCTGCAGGAACAGTTGCAGCAGCTGCAGCGCCAGCAACAGAACCAGCAGGCGAACAATCAACAGCAAGGCCAGCAGGGGCAGCAGGGACAGGAAGGACAACAGGGTCAGCAGGGACAACAAGGTCAGGCTGGACAGCAGGGTCAAGGTGGCCAGGGCGGCCAGCAGGGCCAGGCCGGCGAAACCGCGCAAAACGGTGAAGGCGGCGAGCAGAACGGTGAGCAAGGCGGTGAACAGGTCGCGCAGAGCGAACTGCAGCGCCGCATGGAAAGCGCCATTCGCGCGATGAACCAGGCGAGTGAAGACGGCACGATGAGTCCTGAAGACATGCGCCGCGCCGCCGAAGAAGCCTCGCGTCAGTTGGCGGAAGCGCGCGACCAGGTAGCCGCGGAACAAATCGCCGGCATGCAGCAGAGCTTCACGAACATGGCCGCCACGGCTGAAGACATGTTGCAGCAGCAGCAGCGCATGGAAGAGCAATTGCAGAGAGCGATGGAAACCGCCGTCAAGGAACGCGAAAGCGGCGACGATCCGAACAGTCGCGGCATGAGCCTGCAGGAAGAAATGGAGCTCGCCGAAGAAAAACGCCAGCTCGCGGCGCAGCTGCAACAGTTGCAGCAGCAGATGCAGAGCGTGCAGCAGAACTTCGGCAACCAGGTGCCCGACGCCGCCGCGAATGAACTCGAGCGTGCCGCCAGCGGCATTTCCGATAGCGAAATCGAACAGGCGATCTCGGATGCGGCGCTGTACATCGACGCAGGTTACGGCCTCTACATCGCCGGCAACGAAAGCTCGGTGACGGCCGGCATGCGTGATCTGCAGGAGCGGCTGGACCGCGCGCAGCAGCAGGTCGAGCAGGCCAGCGCACCGGGCGACAGCGAGCTCGATCGGGCACGACGCCAGGCCGAAGACCTGCGCGCGCAGTTGCAGCAGCTCGCGCAGAACGGCCAGCCGGGCCAGGGTCAGGCCGCGCAGGAAGGGCAGCCCGGCCAGCAGGGACAGCAAGGCCAGGAAGGACAAGGACAGCAGGGCCAGGGCCAGCAAGGGCAACAAGGTGGTGGACAGCAAGGCGGCCAGCAGAACGGCGGCGCTGGCATGGGTGAACGCCTTGGCTTCGGCGGCCCGCGCAATCTCGGCGGCGCATGGAATGGCAGCGACACCTTCTTCGACGGGCCGATCACGCTGCCGGAAAACTTCTACGACGACATCAGCGACCTGACCCAGGCTGCGCGCAGCGCCGCCAACCAGATGGACCTGACGCCGGAAGAGATGGCGGAACTCTACGACCTCATCAGCCAGCTCGAATTCCAGCAGACCAATCGCAACGAAGCGATCCTCGCGCAGGAATACGGCGAAATGCTGGCGCTGGTCGAACAGCTCGAAGCCGGCCTGCGCCTGGAAAGCGACACCAGCAAGCGCGGCAATGTGCGCACGGCAACGAGCGACGAAGTGCCTGAAGAGTTCCAGGAATCGGTGGCTGAATACTTCCGCCGCCTCAGCCGCGAAGAGTAGTTGATCACCAGACCCCGGCACTTGCCGGGGTTTGTTTTTGGGGGAGCAGCAAAAGAGCGAATCGTCTTGAAGCGGGTAACTACCGCTGCCGGGCTTCAGGCTGAGTAATGTATGATCTCCGCGCATCCACCGGACAAGCTCAACTCAATAAAGGGACTCAGCCTTGAATGATTCAACTATCCTGCTGCCGCTACTGAGCCTCGTCGGCTGGACCTTCGTCGTCCTGTTCTACTCCGCCTACATTCGCTTCCGCGCCGGTTCGAGGGGACAGGTCACCGAGCAGGATTTCCGCGTCGGCGAATCCGCACGTGTGCCGCCGGAGGTCAGCGTCGTCAATCGCAACTTCGTCAACCTGCTGGAAGTGCCGGTGCTGTTCTACGTCGTTTGCATCGTCTATTACGTCAGCGGCGTGGCGGTGTATGCCTTCGTCTCGATGGCATGGACTTACGTTGCATTGCGCGTCCTGCATAGTTTCATACACCTGAGCTACAACAAGGTCATGCACAGGATGGTCGCGTTCACCGCCAGTACCTTCGTGCTTATCTGGATGTGGAGCGTCGTATTCAGGGCTTTGCTCTGAGTGCATATTCGTAAGGCCAGCCATAGGCCGTCGTCGCTCGCGGTGCCCTGATTCATGTTCCAATTCGAAGCGCCCGCCTGAATGGATATGTTGCTCAATGCAGGCCTGGCCTTAGGCGTCTTCGTCGCAACCGACATAGATGACCTGCTGCTGCTCGCCGCCTTCTTCGCGAGCGCGCGGCTGTCGCCGCGATCGATCGTCATCGGCCAGTTCGCCGGTATTGCCCTGCTCGTGCTCGTCAGCACGCTGGCCGCGCTGCTCGCCGTAAGCATCCCGCCGGGCTGGATTGCCTTGCTTGGCCTGGTGCCGCTTGGCATGGGCCTGGCAGGTCTGCACAACTTGCGCGACGGCGCGGTGGATGACGACGACATTGATGAAGCACAGCAGGCCGAGCAGCGCGCCGAACACAACCTGCATTCCCAGGTACTGGCTGTCGCCACGGTCACGGTCGCGAATGGAGGCGACAATCTCGGCGCCTACATCCCGCTGTTTGCCCGCAGCCCCGAACTCATTGCGGTCTTCAGTATCGTATTTGCCGCAATGACCGCGCTGTGGTGCGCGCTCGGCTACTGGCTCGTGCGGCATCCCCTCGCAGGCGCGGCTGCACGCCGTTATGGCCACGTGCTGCTGCCCATCGTCCTTGTCGGCCTCGGCTGCCTAATCCTTGTCGATGCGCGCGTGCTGTTCCAGTGAGGTTCAGGGAGCGAGTCCGGCGGCCTTCAACAAATCTTCCACGGCATACAGATGAAAAGTCCTGTCCGTAGACATCGCGACAAACAGGCCGCCGGGAAACCCGGGCAGGGCTGCCGTCGTAATGTCGCTACCGTCGCTCTCGTCGGTAGATAAAGGCACGCGCGCCAGCAGTGCATGCGCGTGCGGGTTGCCGGGACCTCCCTCCCGGGCATAGATGTTGAAACGATTGGCCTGCTGGTCCGATGCGATAATGTATCCGCTACCATCTGCGCGCTTGTAGATCGACAGTCCCTCGTGGTCTTCAGTGAAGTCGGCCTTGCCGAATTCGCCGAGCTGTTCATCGGCGTCGTCTGCAAGTGGATCCGCGTGATACTTGCGGATGCCATAGGTCTCGTCGCTGTAATAGACATAGCCAAGTTCGTTGTCGACAGCGATAGCTTCGATTTCCTGGCCGCCGCTCCAGGTGCCGAAGGCGCGCGTAAACAGGCCGCGAATCGTGCCCGTGCCATCGTCGCTCAAGCGGTACTGATGCAGATAACCCTCGGTCGGCGCAAATTGTTCCGAGCGGCTGACAATGGCGAACAGCGCAGCGTCGCTGGCGCGCGTATAAATTGCCACCCCCATCACGTCACGCGCACGCTCGCCGGTGAACACCTCGATACCGCCACCATCGATCGGTTCCATGCCGGGTAAACGGTAGATGCGCAGACGATGGGCGTAGCGCTCGGCGACAACGGCAAGATCGACGCGCTCACCACCGATCAGCGCGCCCTGCACGATGTCGACATTGTTCGGCCGCGCGAGTCCGCGCACGACATTGTCCCGCACGATCTTGCCATCGAGGCCAAACACATACAGCGCACCATCGGCATCCTTATCGGTGCCAAGGATCAGGCTTGCGGATGGATCGACCGGATCGATCCAGAGCGCCGGGTCATCGGTGTCATGGCGCACCGGTTCGGTTATTACACGCGGAGCGACCGCAGATTCAGCGGCGAAAGCCTGCGCGCCAGCCAGTAGCAAGCCGCAACAAACTCTATGCATCGGGTTTTCCGGAAAAAAAAGCCCGGCTTGCGCCGGGCCAAGAGGGGTTCTCTATTTACCTGAAGTTGAAGCGAAGGCCTGCCATGTAGCGTGCACCAAAGCGCTCGAACTCGATTGGACGGCTGTCGTTATCCGCATAACGGCGTGCACCAAGATTCGTCAGGTTCACGGCATCGACGAACAGTTCCAGGCCTGAGTTCAGTTGGTAACGCAGGGACAGGTCGAGCTCATTGTCGGTATCCCAGAAGATATCGCCGTTGCCGCTCGGGTACATCGCGCCATTGATCATGCGGTATTCACCGATCGACTGGCCCCAGGGCGTACGATACTGATACGCGAGACGCACGGAGAGTCCGTACTTTTCATAGGTCGCCTGAATGTTGAAGACCTCATCGGAGGTTCCCAGCACGTTGATGGTGCGGCTTGGTACGCCACCGAGTGGCGGCAGCGTGACCTCGGAATCGGTCCAGGTCGCCGACAGGTTCATACCAAAACCACCCAGCCATTCTGGCAGGCCATGGTTTGCGACGAACTGTTCAGCACTCGTTACATAGGCTAATTCAACACCCCTGAGCTCGCCATCGCCGGCGTTGCCGATCGAGGTTTGCATGTAGCCGGAACGATCGATGCCACTTGTGTCCAGTGCATCCGAGCCATATACGGTGGCGCGCTGGATCAGCACATCGCGCAAGTCCTTGAAGAACACACCTGCCGAGAAGTAATCGCCTGAAGGCATGTACCACTCAAGATAGGCATCGAGACCTGTCTGCCGCTCGGGTTCCGCTTCGGGGTTGCCGCCGGAGATGGTTTGCGCACCATCGTTAATTGTAAAGTTTGGACGCAAATCGTCGAAGTCAGGACGCGAGGCCGAGGTCGTTGCGCCGAAGCGCACCTTCACTTCATCGGTGACATCCCAGTTGAGATGCGCGCTGGGATATACCAGCGTGTCATCGCTCGACACCTGCACTAGTTGCATGCCGGTCGGGAAGGCCACCCAGGCTTCGCCGGTATTGTCGATCTGTTCCACGCGCGCACCGTACACGATCGAGCCCCAGTTCATTTCGGTCGTTGCCATCGCGTAGAGCGCCGTGATTTCCTCCGTGACAGTCCAGTAGTTACCGCGCGTGTCCTGCGCAGTGGCGCTGCCGTCGCGGATCGACTCGTCCATGAAGGCGGTCGTAAAGCCCACGTCGGTGTAGCGGAAGCGATAGTTCAGGTCCTGCGAGCCGAGATACGCGGTGTCGGTCGCGAAGGTTGCCCAGGTAGGCAGCGTGCCGGTGGTGAAGTTGCGCGTGTAATTGCTTTCCTGCGAGCTCTTCGTGCGGTCCGTATACAGGCCGCCGGTTTCGAATACGGTCGGCCGACCCAGTAGCTCAAGGTCGCGATCGAGATCCAGCTTGAACGTATCGGCGACAGTACGATCGCTGCCTTCGATCCGCGCAATACTCTGCAGCGGGAACTGGAAGTCCTCAATGTTGGTGACCTGTGTGCCGCGGGTGCGGGCCGCGGTGGCGCCACTCGTGGCGTAAAAGCGCATTGTGTTGACGTTACCATCACGGAAGTCGTATTCAATGGTAGGCCGCGACAGGAAGCTCGATGGACTCTGGAATGCAGCCGACACTGGCGTATTGCGGCCGTCATCAGTCATCGTATGGTTGATCCGCCACGATGCATTCCAGTCACTGAGCACATGCTCGCCGCCAAGCGTGTTGGTGGTCGTGACTTCTTCGCCATCGCGATAGTCGATGCGCGCATTGATGCGAGCGCCGTAGGCCGTGCCGAATGTGTCGCTGTTGCCGTTGATGTAGGCAGCGCTCGTATAACCGGCGCCGGCAGCGTTCGTGCCCTGGTCGAGACGGACGATGAAGTTGTCGCGGAGTTCGTCATCGTGGAACATCGTGTTGATCGTGCTGACGAAGAGGGTGTTGTCTTCATTCAGTTTGTAGTCGAGGCGCAGCGAAGCCGAATAGTTTTGACGCGTCAGACGGTAGTGCTTGTTTTCGTGCTCGCGTGCGAAGCGCTTTGCGGGGTCTGCCGTATTGGTCAGATAAGGATCCGTTTCCCAGTTATCGGTGGCCATCTCGCGCTGATAGAACGAGCCTTGTGCAACGACACCCAGCGCGCCATCGAGCAGTTGGTCCGAATAGGTCACCGCGCTATCGTATTCTTCACCTCCGCCTAGCCTGACTTTGCCGACACCGACTTTACCAGTAATCACCCTGCCCGGGCTGTCGAAACCAGTGCGTGTGCGAATGTCGACGTTTCCAGCGACGGTAGCGCCGGACATCGAGGGAACGACAGCCTTTTCAACCACGATCTGTTTTGCGATTGCCGAGGGAATGTTGTCGAAGCGCGAAGCACGGCCTTCGGGACTGACGATGCTGAGGCCGTCGTAGGACAGGGTGGTCCAGTAGCTCGGCGCGCCGCGCAGGTTGACGTAACGCGCCTGGCCCTGGTCGCGTTCGACGCCGACGCCGGGCAAGCGGCCTATCGCGAAAGCAATGTTCTGGTCGGGCAGGTTGCCGATAGCATCCGCCGACAGCACGCTGACCAGCGAGTCCGATTCGCGTTGCGCGCGCAGCGCCGCTGCCACGCTTTCGGCCAGTGGGCGTCGTGCCGACACGACGATTTCTTCAGTAGCGGGCTGGGCTTGCGCCATGGCACTTATGCCAATGACGCCAGCGCCAATCAACAAGGGCTTAAGGGGTGTTCTCATTGCTTCTCCTGATTTTGATTTGTGCCGCGCGGATCAGCGCGTGCGGCTGATCTCGTAAGTGATGCCATCCGTATCGAGATTGCGCGGGCCGGTTTGCGAGCTGAAGTAAAGACGCTGGAAGCTCGGGTCGAAGGCCGGGCCGCAGATTTCCGAAAGGTCCTGTCCGGTGACCTGCACGATCGGCAAGGTGAGGCCGGCGGGTGTCAACAACACGATTTGCATGTCGCCGCCGTCTTCGGCGATGAGCACATCGCCAGACGCTGTGATTGTCACGTTGTCGACGCCGGTCAATTGCGGCGAGGGCATAGCGTTGCCATCGTAGAGCACGCCGAGTTGCATGATATTCGTGTCATAACGCCATACGCGGTTGTCGCCTTTGGTCGTGAAGTACACAAGGCCCTCATGCCATGCAATCCCTTCGCCGCCGTTAAAGGGGGTGGCGGCGGCAACTTGATGACGTGTCGGCAGGCGTTCTGCCTGCGGATCGGGCACGTCATGCCAGACCACCTTCGCGATGCCATCGCCTGAAACCAGTTCGGCAACCTGCAAAGTGCCGCGACTGAGATCGGGCAAGGCCGCGGCAGGAATGAAGCGGTAGAAGAGTCCGTCGGTCTCGTCTTCTGTCAAATATAGAAGTGCGTGTACCGGATCGATCGCGACAGCTTCATGCTTAAAGCGGCCAAGCGCAGGCAACATCACTGCCCTGTGTTGCCCGAAGGGATCGCACTCATGGACAAGGCCGCGCTCGACTTCCTCGCACGAGAGCCAGGTTTGCCAGGGTGTCTTGCCACCGGCACAATTGTTGTCGCTACCTTCGAGGAGCGAGTAAGCATCGACAATGTTGCCTTGTGCGTCGAAGCGTATGGCGCCAACACCACCGCCGCCATCCGCTATCTTCACTTCGGAATTGGACACGTAGATCCAGCCACCGTCCGGCGCCGTATAGCAGGCGCCACCGTCGGGAGCCTTGTGCCAGATATAACTACCACCCGGAATGACCGGCTTCGAGGAATGCGCGATGATGCGTGACTTGAAGCCCGGCGGTAGCCGCAGTCCATTGCTGTCGGGCGGCAATAATTCACCGGGCAGGTGCGCAAATAGCGGCAGGACCTCGGCATTGTCGGCAGCCAGCACGGCAGCGGCACGGGGGCCGAGGGCGAACGTGGCGAGACTGCATGCGCCCCACGATAGTAAGTTACGGCGCTGCAGTGTTTTGTTGAGTATGTTTTTCATGCGCGCACTGTAGCGGCGCTGTGTAAGTATCCGGTTAAAGCAGTCTGCCTGTGGTGTTAAATGTCGCCAGGTAATCTATAAAGCGCGAGGACCAAATCATGGAAACCATCATCATCACCGGCGCCAATCGTGGCATCGGGCTCGAACTTGCGCGGCTTTTCCTGCAAGCGGGCAAGCGTGTCATCGCCGGCTGCCGGCAACCCGACAAGGCCGAGGCTT
>JBEGWB010000033.1:0-23319 GCA_041178065.1 Pseudomonadota bacterium
AGCATCGGCGCGAACAGGATCAGCAGCAGGATCGCGAACGAGCCGCCAATGAAGGAGCCGATCGTCGTCACGAACAAGGCCACACCGGCCCTGCCCTGTCGTGTCATCGGATATCCGTCGAGACAGGTAACCGCCGATGGCGCGGTGCCAGGCACATTCAGCAAAATCGACGCGGTGGAGCCGCCGTACTGGGATCCGTAGAAGATACCGGCCAGCATGATCAGCCCCATCAGCGGCTCGAGATGGAAGGTCAGCGGCAGGCACAGCGAAATCGTCGTCAACGCGCCGATGCCAGGCAGTACGCCAATGAAGGTGCCGAGGGTCACGCCGAGCAGGCAGATCAACAGTGCTTGCACCGTCAGGACCTGTTCGAAACCGAACGCAAGATTAGCGAGGGTTTCCATCAGCGCTTCAGCTTCCGAATGCCGGCAAGGGCATGCCAAGCAACTTCACGAACAGCAGGTAGGCGCCGATGCTCATCAGAACCGTGACGAAGCCCAGGGTGCGCCAGTTCTGGTTCGGCAAGGCGAATGCGCTTAACAACAATTGCGCGATCGCCGCGGGGAAAAATCCAAGGCTATCCGCAAGCAGTACCCACGCAATGATACCCGCGCTGACGAACAGCACCGGACGCAACGCGATGGGAAACTCGACATCGGCCGGCTTCTCCTGCCACAACAACAGGCCAGCAAGCGCCGCGAGACAGAGGCCGAGTGCGACAGGAAGGAAGCCCGGGCCCATCGCCGTAAGCGTGCCGATGTCGTAGCTGCTGCCAACCCATGCGGAGCCGAGTCCGATGCACAACAGCGCAAAAGGAGGAAGCAAACTCAGGATTTTTTGATTCATGAAATGTCTGTCGACATGCAGGGACGGATGGGCTCCGCCTTCGGTTTTTTCAGCGGCGCGATTGTCGCATGCAATGTTGATCGGGACCACATCTCGCAAGAAATGTGGAAGACACAGGCGACATGCGTTGCAAATCTGCAAAGCAGGATCAGCAAATGGTTCATCGATTTCCTTGCGCCAACGTCCCTGTTTTCCGCTTCACGTCGTCGCTGAAGAACTTGTCGGTTCGGTAAATATGCCGAGTATAAGGCTTCCGCTGCAGTAAAGGAATGTATATTCGGTTTTTAGTTTTATCGCTTCTCTTCGCTTGCTCGGCATACGCATGACAAGGCATTATTGAACCCGTCTACAAAATAAAAATTTATCGCGGTTCAAACTGATGAAACTTTATTCCAACGTCGAAGTTCTCGATCAACCTCACTCAAACCACCTTTATACGTTAAATACAGAGTCGTTCTGTATCGAAGTGGATCCCCTCGACAAAAAAAGTTATCGCGCCACTGCAGAAGTGGCAGCCCTCGGTGCGCTGACTATTGCGCGCATCGACACCAACGGCGCGGTAGTCTCGCGCAAGAATGAAGTCGAACAGGAAGAAGCATTCAAGCGCTTCAGTTTTGTGTTTGCGATCCAGGGTGATCTCGTGATTTCGCACCACCTTGGCATGAATTCGCTGAAAGCAGGTGAGTTCACGATGATGGACAACACGCATCCGCGCACGATGTTCGTTTATAACCAGGTTTCGTTGTTGCTCGTCAGCGTGCCAAGACAGGTGCTGCAGCGGTACATCCCCGTGCCGGAAGAAGTCGAATCACAGGTGCTGGGTTCATCGACCGGCAGTGGCGACATTCGCGGCGATGAACTGTTCACCCCGGTGCTGTCGATCTGGGAACACATGAAGAAAGGCAGCCTGCGCGAATTTGCGCCGGCCATTTCGGAAAACCTGTTGAGCAACATCGCGGTGGCCTACTCGCGTCATTTCCGCCAGCAGAGCAGCAAGACGCTGCGTCGTATCGCCGAAGCCCGCCAGTTGATTGAGGCCCAGCTCTCCAATCCCGAACTGACCGTCGAAGGCCTGGCTGCCGCGATGAACGTCAGCTCACGCTACCTGCGTGGCCTGTTCCATGGTACCGAGAAACTGTCGCACTACATTCTGCGCCGTCGCCTCGAAGAAAGCGCCAACCAGCTCGGCAGCGTGCTGCACCAGAACCGTTCGATCACGTCGATCGCCTTCCAGTGCGGCTTCAGCAACACTGCGCATTTCTCGCGCGCCTTCCGCAAACTGTACGCGATGACGCCGCGTGACTATCGTCGGCAGCACATTGGTTCGAATTCTTGAGGCTTGCCGATCAGGCAGGAACCAAAACGGGGCTTTTTAGCCCCGTTTTTTTGGCCTGGCTTTCGTTCAAACCAGCTTGATGGGCAGCTTGCGCACCGGCTGGCCGGTGGCCTTGAAGACGGCATTGACTACAGCCGGCGCAATCGCCGGCGTCGAGGTCTCGCCAATACCGCCGGGCGCGGTTACATCGCCTTCCACGATCAGCACATCGATTTCCGGCATTTCGTCCATCCGCAAGGCGTCGTAGTCATGGAAGTTGCTTTGCTGCACGCGCCCCTGTTCCAGCGTGATCTCGCCTTTCAGCGCCGCCGTCAGGCCATAGACGATGCCGCCCTGCATTTGCTGGTGCACAGTCGTGGGATTTACCGCCTGTCCACAATCGACTACACAGGTGACTTTGTGCACACGCACCTTGCCGTCGGTGATCGAGATTTCAGCAACCTGCGCGTTGTGCGAACCGAAGCAGCTGACCGCAGCCACTCCGCGATAGCGACCTTCCGGCGCGGGCGTATCCCAGCCTGCGCGCTTCGCGGCAAGATTCAACACATTGAGCAATCGCGGAGAGTCCACAAGCAACCTGCGCCTGAACTCTACCGGATCCTTGCCGGTAGCCGCCGCCATTTCATCGATGAAGGCCTCGGCAAAATACGAATTTTGTGAGCAGCCTACCGAGCGCCAGAAGTTGGTCGGCACGTCGAGCTCCAGCGGGGAGTATTCGAAGCGTTGATTGGGAATCGCGTATGCGGTGTCGGCAAGGCCAGCGACGGCTTCGCGATCGAGCCCGTCCTGCAATTCCTGGAAGTGCTGGCAGCTGACATGCCCGCGCCAGGCGAGCGGCCAGCCTTCCGCGTCGAGCGCGGCTTCGAGTTCGACATACGAGGCCGGACGGAAGCGATCCTGCCTGATGTCGTCTTCGCGCGTGTAGAGCAGGCTCACCGGGCGCCCTGCGGCCATCGCGACCTCGACCGCTTCACCATATACGTTGCCGCCACCACGGCTCCCGAAGCCGCCACCGATATAAAGCGTGTTGACGCTGACCTGCGCCGGCGACAAGCCCGACGCGGCGACGGCATTCAAATGACAAATACCAGGGATCTGCGTGCCGCTCCACACTTCGCAGGAATCGCTATTCACCTGCACGACGGTATTCGGTGGTTCCATCGTGGTGTGCGCCAGATACGGCGCTTCGTAGACTGCCGCAAGTCGCCTTGCGGCACTGGCGAACGCGGCGGCACTGTCGCCGTCGTTGCGCGCGACAGCGCCCGGTGTCGCGACCAGTGCACGCTGCCGCTCGCGGATTTCCGCGCTCGACAGGTTGGCATTCGCGCCCTCGTTCCACACGATCTCGAGCAACTTGCGGCCTTCGATAGCGGCCCAGGTATTGGCGGCGACGACGGCAATGCCGCGACTGACCTGAACGACATCGAGCACGCCGGGGAAGGCACGCGCGGCCCTGGCATCGAATGAGGCTACGCTACCGCCGAACACGGGCGAACGCGCAAGCACGGCAAAGGCCATGTCAGGAATACGGACATCGATGCCGTATTGCGCCTCGCCGGTGATCTTGGCCAGGGTATCGCGGCGTTTCTGCGCTTTGCCAATGAGGCGATACTGATCCGGCGTCTTCAACACGACGCTGTCGGGCACAGGCAGCGCCGCCGCTGCCTCGGCAAGTTCGCCGTAGCGCAGGCTTGCGCCGGTCCGCGTGTCGATCACGGCGCCGTTTTCGGCGCGGCAATTCGCCAGGTCCGTCTGCCAGCGGGCGGCGGCAGCCTGAACCAGCATCGTGCGCGCTTTCGCGCCCGCTTCGCGCAAAGGCTGCCACGAGCTGCGCACCCCGAGACTGCCAAAGGTGCCCTGCAGCGGAAAACCATATTCCCGCGCAATTGGCGCGAACTCCCAACGCAGCGCATCCCAGTCGCAGTCCAGCTCCTCGGCAAGCAGCATGCACATCGTCGTCACGGCGCCCTGCCCGTTCTCCGGCTTATGTACGATCAGCGTGACGACGTCGTCATTGCTGATGCGCACGAAGGGATTGAATTCAAGCGCGCCCGCAGCGGCCTGCGCCGATGCGGGACCCGCATAGCCGAGCAGGAATCCACCGCCGGTAGCCGTCATCGCCCTGAGCGCGCCCACCGCTTTGAGGAAGCCTCGGCGATTGAGTGCAGTCACTGGAACTTGCGTGTTCATGCGCGTTCTCCCTGTGCAGCCATTGCATCAAATGCGAGGCCGCTCTGGAGTTCCGCCGCCTTGTGTACCGCGGCGCGAATCATCTGGTAGGTACCACAACGGCAGATGTTGTTGCGCAAGGCTGCGTCGATATCGGCGTCGGTAGGAGCAGGATTATTACGCAGCAGAGCGACCGTGGTCATGATCTGGCCAGACTGGCAGTAACCGCACTGCGGCACGTCGATGTCGCGCCAGGCCTGTTGCACCGGATGTGAGCCATCGGTAGACAGGCCTTCGATGGTGGTGATCTCGCGACCGGCAATGAAACTGACTTCGGTCAGGCAGGCGCGTGTCGGCTGGCCATCGACATGCACGGTGCAGGCGCCGCATAGAGCCATGCCGCAACCATACTTGGTGCCGGTCATGTTGAGGACGTCGCGCAGAACCCACAGCAGCGGCATTTGCGGCTGAACATCCAGCGTTTGCACCTGCCCGTTGAGCGTGAAATTGATGAGTGCCATGAGCCTTCCCCCGAGCCGATGTTATCGGGCGAGTATACTCTGGCATGGTTGTTTCACAGAGCCTGACTGGTTCGCGACAAGGCAAGGGCCGGCGGCCTGCCAGCCTCTAACTCCTTCCCTCAGCCCAGCCAGACGCGTGCATTGCGGAACATCCGCATCGTGGGGCCATCTTCGCGCCACTCGTCCGGCTTCCACGAATTCGTCACGGCGCGGAACACCCGTTCCGGGTGCGGCATCATGATCGTGAAGCGGCCGTCGGTGTTGCAAAGGCCAGCGATGCCTTCGGGCGCGCCATTGGGGTTGGCGGGGTACTGATCCGCAACATTGCCATAGTTGTCGACAAACTGCAGTGCAACCGTACCACTGTCCATCGTTGCCTGCTGTGCGTTCGCGTCGGGGAACTCCGCCCTGCCCTCGCCATGCGCGATCGCAATCGGGAAGCGCGAACCTTTCATGCCGGCGAGAAACACCGAGGGTGTGTCGTTGACCTGCACGAGTACGCTGCGGCCCTCGAACTGCTCGGACTTGTTGCGCACGAAATGCGGCCAGTGCGCTGCGCCCGGAATCAGCTCGCTGAGGTTGGACATCATCTGGCAGCCATTGCACACGCCAAAGGCCAGCGTCGTCGGCCGCGCAAAGAACTGTTCGAACTCGCTGCGCGCGCGCGTATTGAACAGGATTGACTTGGCCCAGCCTTCGCCGGCGCCCAGTACGTCTCCGTACGAAAAACCACCGCAGGCGACGAATGCATTGAAATCCCCCAGCGACACCCGCCCGCTGATGATGTCGCTCATGTGTACGTCGACAGCTTCGAAACCGGCGCGATGAAAGGCCGCCGCCATTTCCATCTGGCCGTTGACGCCCTGCTCGCGCAGGATGGCGATGCGCGGATGCTGGCCGCGCCGAATGAAGGGCGCCGCGACGTCCTCGTTGAGGTCGAAGGTCAGGCGCGCGTTGAGGCCAGGATCGCTCGTGTCGAGCAGCGCGTCGAATTCCTGCTGCGCGCATTCGCTATTGTCGCGCATCGCCTGGATGCGATAGCTGGTCTCGGCCCATATGCGCTGGTAATGCGAGCGCGTGTTGCCAAGCACGGTACTGCCGTTGAAGGTGAAGCCGATGTGGTCGCGCGACACGGGCCGTCCGATTGCAAAACAGATGTCCGCGAGCCCGGCGCCTTCGGCGAGCTCCAGCACCTGCGGCAAAACACTGTCCCTGACCTGGATTACAGCGCCGAGTTCTTCGGCAAACAGTGCATCGGCGATTTCCCCAGCGCTGGTAATGCTGTCGAGCGCGATATCGAGCCCACAGTGTCCTGCGAAGGCCATTTCGAGCAGCGTAACGAACAGCCCGCCATCGGAGCGGTCGTGATAAGCGACGAGCAGTTTCTGCTCCAGGCAGTCCTGGATAAAATCGAAGAAGCGCATCAGATCGCTCGCGCTGTGCAGATCAGGCGCTTGCGAGCCGAGCTCGCCATGCACCTGCGCGAGTGCCGAGCCGCCAAGGCGGTTAGAACCAAAGCCGAGATCGAGCAACAGCAGGGTTGATGCGCCCTGGTCCGTGCGCAACTGTGGCGTAACCGTCTTGCGCACGTCGAGTACCGGCGCGAAGGCTGACACGATCAGCGACAGCGGCGCGGCCATGCTCTTCTTGCCATCCTGGTCCTGCCACACGGTGCGCATCGACATCGAATCCTTGCCGACCGGAATCGTGATGCCGAGCTCGGGGCACAGTTCCATGCCGACGGCCTTTACGGTTTCGTACAGCTTGTAGTCTTCGCCGGGATAACCCGCGGCAGCCATCCAGTTCGCCGACAGGCGCACGTCACTGAGTGCGTCGATGCGCGCACAGGCAATGTTCGTCAGTGCTTCGGCGATCGCCATGCGGCCAGAGGCCGGTGCATCGAGCAGCGCCAGCGGCGTGCGCTCACCCATCGCCATCGCTTCACCGCTGTGCGTGTCGTAGGCCAGCGTCGTCACCGCGGCATCTGCGACCGGCACCTGCCAGGGGCCGACCATCTGCTCGCGCGCCACCATGCCCGTGATCGAGCGATCGCCGATCGTGATGAGAAAGCCCTTGCTGGCCACGGCCGGCAGGCGCAGCACGAGTTCGGCAGCCTTGCGCAGGTCCATCTGGCTCGTTGCAAAAGTCTTGAATGCCAGCTTTTTCGCTGCGGCAGTGCGGTGCATCTTCGGCGGCTTGCCGAACAGCACGCTCATCGGCAGGTCGATCGGCCGGTTCGAGAACTGCGCATCGTTCAGCTGGAGCTCGTGCTCAGCCTGCGCCGTACCGACGACCGCATGGGGGCAACGCTCGCGCGCGCAGATCGCTTCGAAGCGCGCGAGATCGGCCTGGGCGACTGCCAGTACGTAGCGTTCCTGGGCTTCGTTGCACCAGATTTCGAGGGGCGACATGCGCGCATCGGCACTGGGAATCTTGCGCAGGTCGAAATGCCCGCCGCGTTCGCCGTCCTTGACGAGTTCAGGCAAGGCGTTCGACAGACCGCCGGCGCCGACATCATGGATGAAACAGATCGGGTTGCGGTCGCCGAGCTGCCAGCACTGGTCGATGACTTCCTGGCAACGACGTTCCATCTCGGCGTTGTCGCGCTGCACCGACGCAAAATCGAGCTGTGCATCGCTCGAGCCCGAAGCCATCGACGATGCGGCGCCGCCGCCCAGCCCGATCAGCATCGCGGGACCACCGAGGACGATCAAGGCCGCGCCGACAGGAATCTCACCCTTCTGCACGTGCGGTTCGCGAATGTTGCCGTAACCGCCGGCGATCATGATCGGCTTGTGGTAACCCCGAATTTCAGTGGTGCCGTTTTCATCGAGCGCGGGCTGCGGTGTCTGCATTTCGAAGGTGCGGAAATAGCCGCACAGTGCCGGCCGCCCATATTCGTTGTTGAACGCGGCGCCGCCGATCGGACCTTCGAGCATAATGTCCAGCGCTGACGCGATATGCGACGGCTTACCGAAGTCGGTCTCCCACGGCTGCACGAAGCCGGGGATTTTAAGGTTCGACACCGTGAAGCCGGTCAGTCCAGCCTTCGGTTTGGCGCCGGTGCCGGTCGCGCCTTCATCGCGAATCTCGCCACCAGAACCCGTAGCGGCGCCAGGATAGGGCGCGATCGCCGTCGGATGGTTATGGGTTTCGACCTTGATGAGTACGTGGATCGGCTCGGCGTGATAGCCATAGGCCTTCGTCTCGGGATCGGGGAAGAAGCGGCCAGCATTGAAGCCGGCGAACACTGCGGCGTTGTCCTTGTATGCCGACAACACGCCCTTGCTGTTGCACTTGTACGTATTGCGGATCATGCCGAACAGCGAATGTTCCTGCTCTTTCCCGTCCAGCGTCCACGAGGCGTTGAAGATCTTGTGGCGGCAATGCTCGGAGTTGGCCTGCGCGAACATCATCAGTTCAATGTCGTTGGGATTGCGGCCAAGCTCGGTAAAGCTGGTGACAAGGTAATCGATTTCGTCATCGGCGAGCGCGAGGCCCATGCGCTTGTTGGCTGCGGTCAGTTCAGCACGACCGCCTTTCAGAATGTCGACGCTGCTCAGCGCCTGTGGCTCCGCGCTAACGAACAGCAGGTTCGCGGCGGCTTCGGGCGATGGCGCCACGGCCTGCGTCATGCGGTCGTGCAGCAGCGCGGCGAGTTCACCAGTCACGGCATTCAGGCCGGCAATGCGATAGAGGATGCCGCGCTCGAGCCGGCGCACTGCATCGAGATTGCAGTTGCGTGCAATGTCGGTGGCCTTGCTCGACCACGGCGAAATCGTGCCCGCGCGTGGCACGACAAATACCTCAACCGCATTCGGCAAGGCCGCGGCGCCGGTATCGGCGGGACCGTATTTCAGCAGACGATCGAGCAACGGGCGCTCGCCGCCCTGCAGCGGACGATTCAGATCGACGAGATGAATGAAGCGCGCTTCGACGGCACTGACGCCGGTAAAATGGGACTGCAATTTGTGGAGAAGCTTGTCACGGGAAAAGGTCGAAAGCGCGGTGGAGCCGGGCAGAATCAGCATGGGGTGATGGGGCCTGGAAATACGGGATTAATGGCGCGGGAACGCCGCGTATTTTAGAGGCTTTGACTGGTCAAAGACAGGTAAAAGACAGGTTCGAGCGAGCTTGCCGCACGCGCCAAAACGGTTCCCCGGAGCCAATCAGTGCACAGCCGCCGTGCACTATGCCCCGCTCGTGCTTGCCGCATTCGCCGTTCCGGGCCAGGCCGCGCAAGCGCTGGTTGAGGAAAAGCACGAGAATTACCGCAGTTCGCGCTTCAGGGCAAAGTTGGCATGTCGGCTGCATAGTAATACGCGAGGGTCGTCACTGACCTTCATTTCCCCTAAGTGCTTAACAGGATTGCCTCTGTACAGCCCCTTCCCCCAAGGGGCTTTTTTTTGCCTGCGAAATGCCTTCCTGCGCCCCTGCGATGCACCAGGCCTCTGCCCGTTTTTCAGGCCTGTGCAGGCGTGCCGACGACCAGACACCCCCCTGCGTCACCCGTTCTTGCGCTACAAAAAACCTGAAGCCCCGCTTTATGCACCACAGTGGTGCTTTGGACTGCGGCCCCGCACCAATACAAGTCGTTCCGTGCCCCACACCTGACACCTGCGGCGCCGAAACAGCTCATTTTTTCTATTTTAAGCTTTACTTTCAATAGCTTGAGAGAGTTGGCCTATACCTTGCTAATACCTCGACAGGAAATGACATTTTCCTCAACCAAGACACTGCAATGTCGCTTCAAAAAATCTCTAAGGGAGAACCAACATGAAAAAATCGTTGCTCGCTACCGCAGTATCAATGCTGACCCTCGTGGCCTCCGCGCCAAGCTTCGCTGACGTGGCGGGCAGTGCCACGATCACGAATAACTACATCTGGAGGGGCCTGACCCAGTCCATCAACGAGGCAGCATTCCAGGGCGGTGTGAAAGCCACGGCTGAAAATGGTCTGTACGCAGGTACGTGGGTATCGAACGTGTCCTACGACGCGGGCGACGCCTACTCCTACGAAAACGACCTGTACTTCGGGTTCTCCAATACCCTCGAAGGCTTCACCTACGACGTCGGCTACCTGTACTACAACTACGATGAAAACGCTGGCTTCGACTTCGGCGAAGCTTACGCAACCCTCGGCTTCGGCAATTTCAGCGTTAGCTGGTTCTCGCTGATCAACGCCGAGCCCGATGGCGACGACTTCCCGGGCACCGGCTGGGACTTCGATGCCTTCGGCACCAACTATTTGTCCGGCAACCTGGCCATCCCACTCGCAAGCGGCGCAACGGTCGGCCTGCACATGGGCTACCACGAAGGTGATTTCGCTGAAGCGTTCAACGGTGTAACCGAAGGCTATTTCGACTACAACGTCAGCATCGCGAAAGATGGTTTCATGTTCATGGTTACCGGCACCGACCTGGATGACGACGGTGACGGCGACGGCGTCGAAGACTACGCAAGCATGTCGGCGCGCGACAACGATGAAATCAAGTTCGTCGCTTCGTACAGCCTGGCCTTCGAACTGTAAGCGAAAAGGTTTGTGTATTTTGCATGAAGTGGAAGGAGTCCCCCCTCTCCTTCCAACCCCTACGATTAACCGGCGTCCGTAAGGCGCCGGTTTTTTTTGGCCCCTCATTTCCCGCAAGCAATTCCTGCGCAGCCAAGGCCCAGCGGACTTGCCTGTGCGGCGATTTTACTGGGCAGGACCTTTTCGGCGTGTCCGGAAGAACTCGCTCAGCATGTGACTGCACTCTTCCGCGAGCACACCCTGTTGCCATGCCACGCGATGGTTATAGACGCCCTCGACATCGAGCAGGCGGAAATGGCTGCACACTGCGCCCGAACGGGGCTCGGTGGTGCCGAAGACGAGGCGACTGATGCGCGCGTGGATCATTGCCCCGACGCACATCGTGCAGGGCTCGAGCGTGACGTACAGCGTTGCGGAAGGAAGCCGATAGTTGTCGAGCCTTGTTGCTGCCTCGCGCAGCGCGACAATTTCAGCGTGAGCGGTCGGATCCTTGCTTGAAATTGGTTGATTCCAGCCGTCCCCTATTACTTCATCCCTGAGAACGATTAGCGCGCCGACTGGCACTTCACCGGACGCGCCCCCCTGCTGTGCAAGGGCGAGCGCCTGCTGCATCCAGTGCTCATCAGAGTGCGACATAAGCAGTTCCGCGGAAAGCAATCCCGACCTCGTAGTTATTCATAGTTGAATGTTGTGTCATGTCGATCACTGCACTGGGGAAATTGACGTGGAAAATTTCACTCAGGGGTAATCGCTAGCGAAGCCTGCAGTTTATTGTACGCGCAAGCCTGATGCCCAGCTTCGAGGCGACGCTGCGGCTGATTGGGGACGATGAAACGAAAGAAGCCGCCCGGACACCCCGGACGGCCTCTGGTACTGCGGAACATGACTCGCCTTAGAAGCGGGCGTCGAGCCTGAGTGTATAGCTCCGGCCGATACTATCGCCTGGCAGGCCGTACTCGGGACGTAGCAGGTCATTGAGCAGGTTGTTGACGACGACACGCGCCGTCAGCTGCTCATTGATCTGGTACGCCGCGTTGTAGTTGAAGCGGTCATAGTCAGGTCGGAAGAACAGTACGTTTTGCTCCGGAATCGCGACATCGGTGATATCGCGGTTCACCTGTGAGTCCTCCGTGTGGAACCACTGCAACTGGTGCGTAAAGCTGCCAACCTGGTGCGTGATATCCCAGCGACTCGTGATGCTTTCGTAGCCGGGTTCACCGCGCGCGTTATTCGTATCCGCGCCAAAGGTACCTGATGACGATGTCTGGTATTTGTTCAGGAAGTACATATACGCGTCGATGCGCAGCGAACCACTCTGCAGGTCACCGAAGCCGAACGGCGCCAGAAGGCTTGGCAGTTCGAACTGGTAACTGACGCGTGTGTTCACCCCTTGCAGACGGATGGAGCCCTGGTTCACGTTGCTGAACTGCGCGGTAGCAATCGTGTACGGCGCCTGCGAGACGGTCGGCGCGCCTGCAATTGCCGGCGGCTTGATGGGGTTGCCCGTAATGATGTTGGTTGCCGGGATCGTATAAGGTCCATCGAGTCCACCCGCACCTGTACCGGTACCGAGCGTGATGGCTTCACAGGCCGACACACTGCCGATCAGGCTGGTCGGGAAGTCGGGCTGATCGAAGCACTGCGTGCCAAGGAAGGTCAGGCCGATCTGTTGGTCAAGACGGATATTGAGGTAGTCCGCCTGGATCGTCAGCCCCTCGATAAACATCGGTTCCAGCACAAACCCAGCGGTCCAGTTTTCCGCCACTTCATTGATCAGCCCTGGGTTACCGCCGACCCCAGCCGGTACGGACCCACCGGGCGGCACCAGGCTGGCAAAGGTGCCCGCAGGCAGCCCGAGTTTCTTCTCGAACGCATCACAGTTTGTCAGACGAATGCCACTGGCCGGACCGAAATTGCGGTTGTTCTGGTTACAGGGGAAAGCGCTAGCCAGGTTGGAAAAACCCGTCTGCGGCGCGCCGAGGGTTTCGACAATCGATGGCGAGCGTACCGAACGCGAGCGATTACCGCGGAACGTGATCCATTCGAACGGCGACCAGAGACCGCCGATGTTGAAGGTCGTCGCCGAGCCGGTGTCAGTGACAACGGCCGGGTTGCTAATACCGTTAGGCGTGCCCTCGCCTTCACGATCTACGACACGAACCGCAGCATCAAGACGGAGCTGACGCAGGTAGGGCAGAGTAAAGTCATCGCCGAAGATGGGTACGCTAGCCTCGAGACCGAGTTCGCGGAATTCAGCGTAACCGATGCCTGGCTGGCTGATGGTCGAACGGGCAAGGCCAAGCCGACTCACCTGATTGGGCGTGAACGCCAGCTCCTCCTTGCGCCACTGCAATTCGGTGTTGAACAGTATCTCGCCGGCGGGCAGCGTATAGACGTCGCCACCGAGCTGCGCCGAGGCATAGGTCTGTTCAGACTCGTTGCGGGAGTTAGGGTTGCCGGTGACATACGCAATTGCCTGCTTCGAGGGTTGGTAAGCGCCCAGCAGGTTCAGAGGCACGCAGGCGTCGACCTGTGCTTTCGTCGGCACGATGCCGGTAGCAATGTTGAGATTGGTCAGGTACGTGTTGCGAATGTTGACCGCTTCCGGCGCAGCCAGGGTCTGCTGGCGGCAGACGGGTTTGCCGCCAGCGCCAGTGACAACGTCGGTCGCCAGTGCAAACTCGATGTCGAGGATATCCGTCGCGGCAGAGTTGTCATTTTCGTTGCGCCCCCACGCCACGGTCGTTTCCCAGTACAGGTTGCGATCCATGAACGTGAAATCCTGCTTCAGCGTGTGGCCGGTGCTTATCGTCTCGGACTCGTTGCCTTCCACGTTAGTGACGTTGCTCGGTAGCGAGCCCGTGATGTCGGCCAGCGAACGCTGCAGGAAGAATACGGGCTGACCCGCCATGGTCGTAAAGGGCGACGTTGGGTTCGCGGCAATGAGCGCGTTGATCTGGTTCCGCGCCTGCGTTGTCACGAAGGGGTTCTGCGTGTAGTAGATCGGCGTTCCGGCGTTGCCTGACGTAAAGGCGCCTGCCGGGTTGTTCGATCCAAAGTTGTCTGCGTTCTGGAAGTTTTCAACGCTGGAGTACAGCACGTCGCCTTCGTACTGGATGGAGTCGGTCAGGTCATAAGAGAAGAAACCGTTGAACGAATGGCGCTCCTGTGCCGCCTGGATTGTCTGCAGGTGGCGGCTGTCAAAGCCGGCACCGTTGACTGCAGCCGACTGCGAGGCCACGTTCGGCGGTAGATAGCTGCCGATTGGATAAGCTACTGCATCGCCATAGGGATCGAAGCTAAGCGGCACGGCTACGCGCGTGAGACCAGCAAGCGCTTCCGGCGAGCCGGCGGTCACCGGCACGGTCGGATATGCGGACGTCAGCCCAAAGGTGCCAACGAAAGCCATCGGGTTTAAACCGCCAAGTGCCCGCTGGAAATTGTTAGCCGGGTTATCGAGCGCGAAATCGAAGGGGTTCATGCCGCGACGCGTCGTGAAGTTGTTACACGCCGCGACGTTGATAGTTTGTGCCGCGATGCAGCTGCGCGGGAACAGGAATGTAGTCGCATTGCCAGCGTTGATCTGGCGCACGTCCATGCGGCCGCCAAGCGGCGTGGTCACGCCGACCAGATCGTTCAGGAAGATCGTATTAGCGACTTTGTCAGTGTTGCTTACGCTGTAGGGGTTATTGATTGCCCCAATGTTGTTAGTCCACGAGCGATTGTCGCCAAAATAGACCGCATCGAGTTTCGAATATTCGCCGCCGAGCACGAGATGGCCGCGGCCATCGAGCACATCGTCGCCCCATGCCAGCGACACACGCTGCTGGCGACCGTCCATTTCAGAGGTGATGCCGTACTGGGTGATGACTTCAGCTCCCTGGAACTCGCGATCCAGCTGCACGTTGACGACACCGGCGATCGCGTCAGGGCCATACACGGCCCCAGAACCGACGGTCTGTACTTCCGTCCGCTTGATCAGCGAAGGGTTGACGATAGTCAGGTCAACCTGCGCACCGGTCGCGTTGTCGGGTACGAATACGGTGCCCTGGTTTGAGGACACAAAACGGCGGCCATCGACCAGCGTGACGGTGCGCTGCGAACCGAGGCTGAGCAAGTTCGCGAACGCGTTGTTGTCACCAAACTGGGTATTGTTACCGCGGTTGTTAACGCCAACGCCAATGAAGGGCAATTGCTCGAGACTTTCCACAGTATTGACGAAGCCGCGCAGGTCCATCGTCGCGGCGTCGATGTCGATTACGGGAATGTTTTGCAGACTTGTGTCGCGACGGATGCGCGAACCGGTCACCAACAGCTCCTCTACTACCGGACTTGCTGCTTGTGCCTGCTGCGCTTGAGCGGCGGGCGCAAAGCCAATGCCCGGCAGTACGATCATTGCAACAACAGCAGCTACCGACGTGCCCAGCACGTCATGTTTTCGTCTGAACGAAGCGGAATGGCCAGGACTTAAGTCCCCGGGTACTGCTGCCTTTACCGCGAGAACCTCATTGCTCAAGCGCCCCTTGCTGCCTTTCAGTAACCGAGAAATACCGCCGACCATCGCCCGTGGGTTTTGCATAACCGAATGACCTCTGCATTGTCAGCCTCGGATTTTTACCCGCTGATATGTGAGGAACATGTGTGAGATATGTAGCTTTTTTTTAATTCATGGAAAGTTTGAGCAATGAGGCACAACCGTCACCGCGCAATGAGTGCTGTGCGCGTTTATCGGCGTACCAGGAAAAAGTGTTGCTGCAAGAGCGACGGGCCGAAGAACGGCGCGGCTACTTGTGACTTCAGGGCGTTTGAACGAAAACTGCGTTATGCAGCTACAGCGTGGTCGGCTACTGCGCTACGTTGGTATGAGGAACACAACGAGGAGGGAGTAAGCTTTTGGTGGTTTACAGAAGCGGGGAATCTAAAAGGCAGGCACAACGATGGTGAGGGCAAAACCGCCACCAGCCTGTAATCCGGCTGCTGGCGGCTCTGCAAGCTACAGGCTCTTGATCGCCACCTTATTCCGGCAGCAAAACCGTATCGATCACGTGGATTACGCCGTTGTCAGTCACGATGTCGGCAGTAACGACGGTTGCGTCGTTGATACGCACGCCAGTGGTTGCATCCACCGCCAGTGAGCCACCCTGTACCGTGGCTACGGACGTAGTCTTACCTGCGATGTCAGCGGCCATGATCTTGCCGGGCACTACATGGTACGTAAGGATGGCTGCCAGTTGATCGCGGTTTTCCGGCTTCAACAGGTTGTCCACCGTACCGGCCGGCAATTTGGCGAAGGCCTCATCGGTAGGAGCGAAGACAGTGAAGGGGCCTGCACCTTTCAATGTTTCCACAAGACCTGCTGCCTGCACCGCAGCCACCAGCGTATTGAACTGGCCCGCTGCAGCAGCCGTATCGACGATGTCTGCGGCCCGGGCAGCAACAGCACCCCAGGTCAAACCGGCAGCCATCACCACACAAGACAAAAGTTTACGATTTACAGCAATCATGTTGACACCCTTGAGTATGAAGAAAGATTCTTCGGAGAATTGCACGGCGAAACATAACAGGGGAACAAGGCATAGCAAGCGTTAACAGGGGCGCGTGCCATTTCTGTCTAGCGAAAATAACAACACTGGTTCAGGTGGTATTTTCTATTCCCACTCGATTGTTGCGGGCGGTTTACTCGACACGTCGTAGCTGACGCGCGACACCTCTTTGATCTCGTTGATGATGCGATTGGACACGACTTCAAGCAGTTCGTAGGGGAGATGCGCCCAGCGCGCGGTCATGAAATCGATGGTCTCCACCGCGCGCAGGGCGATGACCCAGGCATAGCGGCGCGCATCGCCGACGACTCCTACCGATTTTACCGGCAGGAACACGGCGAAGGCCTGGCTGACCTTGTCGTACCAGCCGGCGCGGCGCAGCTCTTCGATGAAGATCGCATCGGCGCGACGCAATACATCGCAGTATTCCTTTTTCACTTCGCCGAGCACACGCACGCAAAGACCGGGACCCGGGAAGGGATGCCGGTAAACCATTTCGTAGGGTAAACCGAGTTCCACGCCGATCTTGCGCACTTCGTCCTTGAATAACTCACGCAGCGGCTCGACGAGGCCCATCTTCATGTAGTCCGGAAGGCCGCCGACATTGTGGTGTGACTTGATGACGTGCGCGGTGCCGTGCTTCGCGGCGGCGGATTCGATAACGTCGGGATAGATTGTGCCTTGCGCTAGCCACTTTACGGTGCCGAGCTTGTCTGCTTCGGCATCGAAAATCTCGATGAAGGTCTTGCCGACGATCTTGCGTTTGGCTTCGGGTTCGCCGATTCCGGCCAGGCGACTCAGAAACATGTGTTCAGCATCGGCGCGAATGACCGTGACACCCATGTTGTCGGCAAAAGTCTTCATGACCTGGTCGCCTTCATCGAGGCGCAAAAGGCCATTGTCGACGAATACGCAGGTCAGCTGGTCGCCGATGGCCTTGTGCAGCAGTGCCGCAACGACGGATGAATCGACGCCACCGGAAAGGCCGAGCAGCACCTGGTCCGTACCAACTTGCCGGCGTACTGTAGCGATCGCGTCTTCGATGATATTGGCCGGCGTCCACAAATTGCCGCAGCCGCAGATGTCATGCACGAAGCGGCTCAGTATCTGCTGGCCGGCCTGTGTGTGCGTGACTTCGGGATGGAACTGCAGCCCCCACATGCGGCGCTCGGCGTTCGCCATCGCGGCAAAGGGCGCGGTCGGTGTTGCGGCAGTGACGAGGAAGCCTTGGGGCAGCTTCGTGACCTTGTCGCCATGGCTCATCCAGACGTTGTGACACATCTTGCCGGCGCTGCTCGTGCCGCCATCGAGTTCATGCAGCAGCGCATCACTGCTTGTGATTTCGATCTGCGCCTGCCCGAACTCGGAATGCGCGGAACTCTCGACCTTGCCGCCAAGCTGCTCGGCCAGCGTTTGCATGCCGTAGCAAATGCCGAGGATCGGCAGGCCGCACTCGAGGATGTAATCAGGCACACGCGGCGAGTTGTCGAGGTTCGCGGATTCGGGACTGCCGCCGAGGATCACGCCACGCGGCGCGAATGCCTTGAACTCGGCCTCGGGAAGCGAATAGTGGTGGATTTCGCAGTAGACCCCTGCTTCGCGCACGCGACGGGCGATCAACTGGGTGTACTGCGAGCCGAAATCGAGGATGAGGATTTTCTGTTCGTGGATGTTTACTGCCATGCTTCCTCTACTTGCCGCGGCACTATATGCGGACGCTATAGCTGCGGCGGCTGTTCATACCGCCGCTATCGAGACGGCGGCCATTGATGTCGCCAGCGACGCGGCAGCCGGAAGGCACCGCCGCTGCTCGCGCGCGAACGCCGTCAACTGACGCGGTAGTTCGGCGCTTCTTTCGTGATCGTAACGTCATGCACATGGCTTTCGCTGACGCCTGCGCCGGTAATGCGTACAAACTGCGGTTTAACGCGCATTTCCTCGATCGTGCCGCAACCGGTCAGACCCATACTGGAGCGCACGCCGCCGGTCAGCTGGAAGATGATCGCCGACATCGGACCCTTATAAGGCACGCGGCCTTCGATGCCTTCGGGTACGAGTTTGGCGGCGCCACTGTCGAGCGTCTGGAAGTAGCGGTCGCTGGAGCCGTGGGTTTTTGCCATCGCGCCGAGCGAGCCCATGCCACGGTAGGCCTTGTAGCTGCGCCCCTGGTACAGCTCGACTTCGCCTGGCGCTTCTTCAGTGCCGGCGAGCAGGCTGCCGATCATGACGGCGTTGGCGCCGGCCGCGATCGCTTTCGCGATGTCGCCGGAGAAACGAATGCCGCCGTCGGAAATGATCGTGACGTCGGTGTGCTTCAGTGCTTCAGCGACGTTCGCGACCGCGGAAATCTGCGGTACTCCGACGCCAGTGACGATACGCGTCGTGCAAATGGAGCCAGGGCCAATGCCGACCTTGACCGCATCGACGCCGGCTTCGACGAGCGCGAGCGCGCCGGCGGCCGTCGCGACGTTGCCGCCGATGAGCGCTGTTTTCGGGAAGGCTTTCTTGATCTGGGCGATACGATTGATGACTTCCTGCGAGTGGCCATGCGACGTATCGACGATGATGACGTCGACGCCTGCACTGATGAGTGCTTGCACGCGATCGAGCGTGTCGGCGCCGGTGCCGACCGCAGCGCCGACGCGCAGCTGGCCCAGCGCATCCTTGCAGGCGTTCGGATGGTCTTCAGCCTTGCGGATGTCTTTCAGCGTCACGAGGCCTTTCAATTCGAAGGCGGCATTGACGACCAGGACTTTCTCGATGCGATGCTTGTGCATCAGCACCTTTACTTCGTCGAGGCTCGCGCCTTCCTTGACAGTGACGAGACGGTCTTTCGGCGTCATGATTTTTTCGACGCTGGCGTTCATGTCATTTTCGAAGCGCACGTCGCGCGAAGTGACGATGCCGACCAGTTCGCGCTTGTCGGTTGACCTGACGACTGGCAAGCCTGAAATGCGATGTTCACGGGTCAGGTCGAGCAGCGTGCGCACCGTGGTATCGGGCGTGATGCAGATCGGGTCGGTGACGACCCCACTCTCGTACTTCTTGACGGCACGCACTTCGCGCGCCTGCTCGTCGATGCTCATGCTTTTGTGGATGATCCCCATGCCACCTTCCTGCGCCATGGCGATGGCCAGGCGAGACTCGGTGACGGTGTCCATCGCAGACGAAATGAGGGGAATATTCAGCGTGATGCTGCGGGTCAGGCGAGTTTTGAGATCCACCTTGTTGGGCACAACAAGGGAGTGCGCGGGGACCAGCAGAACATCGTCGAACGTAAGAGCTTCTTCAACTACTCGCAGCATGATGATTACCTGAAACTTACCGGACCCATGTTTCGGGAAATCGGCGCATTATAGCCCACGGCTCCAAAGCGGGGAAAGCTGAAAGTTGCCCGCAGGCCTATTTCGCAGCCCTCGTCGAGTCCGGTTGCCCGACCTGAACCTCAGCCCTATCATGGCCCTATGTCCCTGCTTTCCCCCGCTCCCAAAGACGACAAGCGCAAGATCCTCAGCGTCAGCCAGCTGAACCGCCTTGCCCGCGTGATGCTCGAAGAATCCTTTCCGGCCGTGCTGGTCGAGGGTGAGATCTCGAACCTGTCGATTCCCTCTTCCGGCCACTGGTACCTGACGCTGAAGGACGAACAGTCGCAGATCCGCTGCGCGATGTTCCGCAATCGCAACATCTTCCTGCGCTTCCGCCCGAAAGACGGCATGCAGGTCATCGTCAAGGCAAAGCTGAGCATCTATGAAGGCCGCGGCGACTACCAGCTCATCGTCGAACACATGGAGCCGGCCGGGGCCGGCGCGCTGCAACGCGCCTTCGAACTGCTGAAAGCGAAATTGCTGCATGAAGGCTTGTTCGACGCGACGCGCAAGCGGCCCTTGCCTGCCCTGCCCGGCCACATTGCCGTTATCACCTCGCCGACCGGCGCGGCGATTCGCGACGTCATCAGCGTGTTCCGCCGGCGCTTCCCCTGCACGCGGCTGACAATCGTGCCGGTCATGGTGCAGGGCGAGCAATCCGCGGCGGACCTGTGCCGCGCACTGGCAACGGTCAACGCGCGGCTCGGCTGCCTGCATGACGTCGATGTCATCCTGCTGACCCGCGGCGGCGGTTCGCTGGAAGACCTGTGGAGTTTCAACGACGAACGACTTGCGCGCGCGATTCACGCATCGCTACTGCCAGTGGTGTCCGCCGTCGGCCACGAAACCGATTTCACGATTGCCGACTTTGTCGCCGACGTGCGCGCGGCCACGCCCTCCGCCGCCGCCGAGTTGCTTAGCCCACACCAGGACGAGTATCACCAACGCCTGCAGGTCCAGTTCCGCAAGTTATGCAGCCAAATAACGCAGCGCATGAAGGCGTTACAGGCGCAGGTCAGGGGCCTGACGCGCCAGCTGCGCCATCCAGGCCGCCGCCTTGAGGAACAGGCGCAGCGGCTCGATCGCCTCGAGCTGCGCGCGAAACGCGCCTTGCAGCACTACCTGAAACAGGCGCATAACGATGTCGCACTGGTGCAGGCCGGACTGCTGCGTCACAGCCCCGATGTCGCGCTCGCCCAGGGACGGCAGCAGACCGCCTATCTGACACAGCGCCTGCATGCCGCGATGCGTGCGACGCTGCATGGCAGGGCGCAAAACCTGCGCGAGCAAAGTCGCGCACTGAATACAGTCAGTCCGCTGGCCACGCTCGGGCGCGGCTATGCAATCGTCACGCAGGGCGACAGGGTATTAACCAGCTACGAGCAAACGAAACCCGGTGCTACAATCCGGACACGCCTTGCCCATGGTGTACTCCTCAGCAAGGTCGAAGCGCTTTTGCCGCCGGACCAGGACATTGACCCGACTGGTTTCCGAGGCCTGGACACTGACCCGGCTGCGCCGGGACACTCCGCTTCCTGATCAACCCTAACTAGTAATTTCCCATAATCCAAAGCAGTCGATACCGTGACCAAAACAAACAACATCAATATCGTTCGTGGCCTTCAGCTTTTTTCCAAAAAACATCCCAAGTTGCAGAAGCTGCTCAAACGGGAATCCGACCTGCCGGAGATTCACGGCGACAAGGTATGGTTTTCCAGTTACTTCATCATGGACTACCTCGAAAAAAATCCGCCGAAGAACAAAGCGCGCGTGCTGGAAATCGGCTGCGGCTGGGGCCCACTCGGGATTTACTGCGCAAAGAATTTCAACAGCAAGGTTACCGCGACGGATGCCGACCCTTATGTGTTCCCCTTCCTTGATCTGCACGCCAAACAGAACGGCGTGAAGATCACGACGAAGGTCAGCCGCTACGAAGACCTGAAACCGGCCTTGCTTGCGAAGCAGGACCTCGTCGCCGGCGGCGACATCTGCTTCTGGGACGAGCTGGTCGAACCGCTGCAGCAGTTGATCCAGAACTCTCTCGATGCAGGCGTGCCGCGCATCATCATCGCCGACCCAGGCCGTCCACCGTTCATGCGGCTCGCGCGCCGTTGCCGCAAGCTGTTTGGCGCGAAGCTCAAGTCAGCAAAAACCACCGAGCCACGTGCGCACGAGGGCTATCTGCTTATTGTCGAGAACAAGGCGGTGAAGGCGGAGGCCACAACAGCGCGCTGAGTTTTTCAGTGGCGTTCTCCGGTCATGGCTGACGAGCAGACACCCAATCTCAAACATCCCGACTGCTTCCTCAACCGGGAGCTCAGTCTGCTCGAATTCAACCGGCGTGTACTGGCGCAGTCGCGCGACTCACGCATACCCTTGCTCGAACGCCTGTTTTACCTCTGCATCGCAAGCGCGAATCTCGATGAATTCTTCGAGATCCGCGTGTCGGGCCTCAAGCAACAGGTCACCTTCGGTTCGAACAAGCGCGGCCCCGACAACCTGTCGCCGTCCGAACAGCTGAAGCGCATAAGTGATGTCGCGCACAAGCTGGTCAAGGAACAGTACCGCGTGCTGAACGATCAGATGCTGCCGGACCTCGAGCGCGAAGGCATTCACTTCCTGATGAGCCAGCAGTGGAATGCGAAGCAGAGCGAATGGATCAAGGGTTATTTCAACCGCGAACTGTTGCCAGTGCTGAGCCCCGTCGGGCTCGATCCGGCGCATCCGTTCCCGCAGGTGTTGAACAAGAGCCTGAACTTCATCATTTCGCTGGAAGGCAAGGACGCCTTCGGCCGTAATTCCGGCATCGCGATCGTGCAGGCGCCGCGCGCACTGCCGCGCGTCATCCAGCTGCCGCAGTCCTGTGCGGCGCACGACTACGACTTCGTTTACCTGTCGTCGATCATCTTCAAGCATGCCGCCGACCTTTTCCCCGGCATGAAGGTCACGGGCTGTCACCAGTTCCGAATCACCCGCAATGCCGACATCATGGTGCAGGAAGACGAAGCCGGCGACCTGTTGCAGGCACTCGAAGGCAAACTGCCGATGCGCCGCTTTGCGCAGGCGGTGCGGCTCGAGGTCCAGGAAGACTGCCCACTGGACATGATCGAATTCCTGTTGCAGAAGTTCGCGCTGCAGACGACCGACGTTTACCAGGTCAAGGGCCCGGTCAACCTGAACCGCATGATGACGATCCTGCCGATGATCAGGCGGCCGGATCTGCGCTTTCCACCCTTCACCCCCTCGCTACCGAAACGCATCGATCGCTCACAGGACATTTTCGAGGCGATCCGCAAAGGCGATATCCTGCTGCATCACCCGTTCCAGTCCTTCAGTCCGATCATCGACTTTTTGCGCCAGGCGGCCGCCGATCCCGACGTACTCGTCATCAAGCAGACGTTGTACCGCACCGGGAACGATTCGAGTGTCGTCGATGCATTGGTCGAAGCGGCGCATGCAGGCAAGGAAGTCACGGTCGTCATCGAACTGCGCGCGCGTTTCGACGAAGAGGAAAACATCGAACTTGCCAACGAACTGCAGGAAGCCGGTGCGCACGTTTCGTACGGTGTCGTCGGCCACAAGACACACGCGAAGATGCTGCTGGTCGTGCGGCGCGAAGCCCGCCAGCTAAAGCGCTACGTGCATCTCGGCACCGGCAACTACCACACGGGGACCGCGCGCCAGTACACGGACGTTGGCCTGCTAACCAGCGACACGGCCATGACTGAAGACGTCCAGAAGGTGTTTCAGCAGCTGACGGCGATGGGCAAGCCCGGCAAGCTGAAGAAGCTGCTGCAGGCGCCCTTCACGCTGCACAAGACGATGCTCGACCTGATCAACCGCGAAACCGCCAACGCGAAAGCGGACAAGCAGGCGCGCATCATCGCGAAGATGAACGCGCTGGTCGAACCCAGCATCATCGAAGCGCTGTACCGTGCCTCGCAGGCCGGCGTGCGCGTCGATCTGATCGTGCGCGGCATATGTTGCCTGCGCCCCGGCATCAAGGTCAT
>JBEGWB010000034.1:0-27015 GCA_041178065.1 Pseudomonadota bacterium
GTAAAAAAACACAACAATCAATAACAACAGGAGAGGCAAGAATGACTAACAGAAAAAGGCAGGCGTTTCAGTGCAGGGAAAATCTACTACGCGTCGCCGTGGCTACCGTCATCGGGGCAACGGTGATGGCAACATACACTCAGCAAGCTTATGCGGCGCAGGAGGAGGTGGACGAATCCGAACTGGAAGAACTCGTCGTCACCGGCTCACGCATCGTACGGCGCGATCTTGAAACCAACAGTCCGCTCATTACTATCGACATCCAGCAATTCGAGGACAACGCCTTCATTTCAGTCGAGGAAGCCCTCAACGACCTGCCGCAGTTCATGGTCGGTGGCGCCGGCATGGGCAGCGGTGCCGTCACCGGCCTGCAGGCAGCGAACGGCCTCGATGGCGGGCGCGGTTCAGGCGACATGTTCAACATGTCGCTGTTGCCCGACAACGCCGGGGCCATCGGCATCGTCGTGCCGGGCGCCGCAAACGTAAACTTGCGCGGCCTCGGTGCAAACCGTGCGCTGGTGCTGATCGATGGCCACCGCGCGATGCCCGTCAACGCCTCGATGACGGTCGACCTGAACACCATTCCAACGATTGCGATCGGGGGCATGGAAGTCATCACGGGCGGAGCGTCTGCCGTATATGGCGCCGATGCCCTTGCCGGCGTCACCAACATCAAGTTCCGCGATACTTTCGAAGGCCTGAGCCTGCGTACGCGCGGCGGCATGAACGAAGTCGGCGATGGCAAGGAGTATCAGATATCTGCACTGATGGGCTCCGACGTCGCCGATGGCAGGGCCCACGTCCTGATCGGCATGGAGTACAGCAAGCGTGAAGAATCGCTCTGGGCAGAGCGTGATTTCTTCCGTGAAGTAATGGAATCCCCGTATTCAAACGCCGGCGACTACATCTTTGCAATGGACCCACACTGGACGGCTGGCGCCGCTACCGGCACTTACAACACCCTGCAGAAAGCCTGGAACGGCAATCCACCTGCCACGGCGGCAATCCTCAATGTGTTCAGCGACCGCAATTGCAAGGATGCCGCTGGCACGCTGGTCAACTGCGTCGCCGATACCTCCAACGCACCACGCGGTGGGGGCTGGTTCTTCAATCCCGATGGCACGCTCTATACCCGCAGCGGCCAGACCGGCACCGGAGCCGCTTCGCTTTATTACGGGCCACAGAGTTACAACCAGCCGGTCGGCGGTACGGAGGCCACGCCTTCCGAAGTGACCTGTACCTTTACCAACCCGACCAACAACGGTATCAGCGCCTCCAACTCGGCCGCGTTCGCGGGCCAGAACTGTAACCCCACGGTCAACGAAGTGGACTACGGCCGCTGGCTGTCGAGCCCCCGCGATGCCTACAACCTCTTCGGTCGCGGCACCTTCGATGTGACCGATACCATGCAGGCTTTTGGTAACTTCCACTTTGCCTCGTCGGATACCGTCACGCGCCGCGAACCGGCGCCCTACATCGGCGCGGGTTTCAGCGCGATCATTCCCTTCCATACCGCGCAGGGGGGTGATGCCGCCTATTTGCCGTCCGTGGTCCTGACGCCAGCAGCCGGGCAGGTTTCCGGCCAGACGAGCAGCGAATACCTGGCCGGCGGAACGCGCGGAACCGCTTGCGCGCCGATCGGTGGTTGCACAATGTCGCAGGCATTCCCGGTGTCGCCCGAGCTACGCACCTTGCTCGAGTCGCGCCCGACCTCGCTGATTGGAACGACCGGCGCCAACGCCAACAATCCCTTCCGCGGCTTGAATGCCTGTAACGAATACATGCTCGCGAACAACCTGCCAGCCGGGGCCCCCGGTGTGCAAACCAATCCCAATGGTGGCGCGCGCTATGTCGTCTCGATCGACCCGAATACCGGCCAGCCACTGAGCAGGTGCGGCCCGAACGCTGGTTGGCAGTTGAACCAGACGCCGAGTTACCTGTCGGCGCGCGGCACGTCCAACACCGGCCAGTTGTTCCAGATTGCCTATGGCCTGCGTGGCGACCTCGGTATCAAGGACTGGACCTGGGAACTCTATGGTTCCAACGGCGAATCGGAAACCCAGACCAACTACTATCAGTTCACCTCGCTCAACACCTACCAGCGCATCCTCTCGGCGCCGAACTACGGCAGGGGCTACAAGGAGCAGGGCCTGAGTTCGAAATACCTGACCTGCCAGAGCGGCCTGAACCCATTCGATTCGAAACTCAAGGTAACGCAGGACTGCCTGGACGCAATCGGCTCGAACCAGATCGACCGCAACTCGATGACCCAGCGTATCTTCGAAGCCGGCGCGCAGGGCGGCATCCTGGATCTGCCGGGTGGCGAGCTGCGCGGCGCCGTCGGGGCCACGTATCGCATGAACGCCTTCAGCTACAAGCCGGATTCGCTGCGTGAATCGGACTACGTAACCGACACCTCGGCAGGCGCTTTCGCCGCTGGCTCCATCGATGCGCGCGTGGAAGTCAACGAAGTCTACGGTGAACTGCTGATCCCGTTGCTGAAAGAGCTGCCGCTGATCAACAGCCTGGAACTGGAGCTCGGTGCACGTTATTCCGATTACAGCACTGGCCAGGAAGTTGATACATACAAGGTCATGGGCAGCTGGGAACCCGTGGAATGGTTGCGCATTCGCGGCGGTTACAACCGCGCCGAGCGCGCGCCAAACATGTCAGAACTGTTCTCCACGCCGAGTGGCAGCGCGCAGTTCGCGTCGATCGCGAGCGACCCGTGCCGTAACACGACGACGCTGGCGAATACCTTCCCCGGTCCAACGACAGGCTCGACGCTCAACAACTCCGACACCACCGATCCGGCGATCCGCGCCAAGCTGCAGGCGCTGTGCTCCGCGCAGATCAACGCCTGGGGCGGCAACAATGCCTCGGAATTCCACAACAACACTGCATTGTGGGACGTTGGCGGCGGCGGCGCGCTGGTTGTCGGTAACGCGGCCTTGAGGAATGAGCAGGGCGACACCTGGACCCTGGGCTTTGCCTTTAATTCGCCTTTCGAGAACGAGTTGCTGTCCGGCATCACCGGCACGATCGACTGGTACAAGGCGCGTGTAACCGACCCGATCGAAGTGACGCCAACCACGACGATCATCAACAGTTGCTACAACATCAACGGCCTCAATCCGAACTTCGCTCTGAAAGATCCGCTTGATTACTGCGGCCAGATCGAGCGCGATGCAGTGACGGGCGGCCTCGTGCGCGTTTACAACACCTTCGCCAACCAGGGCAAACTGGAAATCAGTGGTGTGGACGCAAGCATTCGCTGGGGTGCTGACATGGTGCAGCTCGGCCTCGACAGCATTCCGGGTGCCGTGCAGATCTCCACTAACTTCAACGTGCTGCTCGACCAGATCCAGCGTTACGGTGCGGAAGGGCTGGGGGATTACGCAGGGCTTGGTGGCGCTTCGGAATTCCGGGCCAATACCAACTTTACCTACTCAATCGACCGTTATCGCCTTACCGTGATGCATACCTACCGTTCGGAAACCGACAGCCCCACGTCCTTCGCGACAACCCGTAACACGGAAGGCTCCAGCAGTCCTGTGCTGGACGTCAACCAGATCATCACGGGTTACGAATCGACGCATCTGTTCAACCTGACGGCGAGCACGACCTTCGGCGAGCGGCTCAATGCTTCGGTGAGCGTCAGCAACGTGTTCGACAAGAAACCGCGCACGGGTGGCTACGACATAAGGGATCCACGCCAGGGCTTCGGCACCTTCAGTCCCTTCGACGACCTTGTCGGCCGTCGCTACTCCTTCAACCTGCAGATGGATTTCTAAACGCAGGTTCAACGCAGGGCAAACCCTCCGCTCTCCAGCCCCTGGCGCGGACAAGGGGTGGCGGGGGACCAGCTTGAGGCGGGTGCGTAAGCATCCGCCTTTTTTTTGTTCGGATCCAATGCCGAGCGGCTGCTTTTTGCCAATACGGAAACACAGTCCCCTCCAGCGCAGGCCGCGGGCCTTGTTGTGTGATGGATGCCTGGTGCAAAAGTCTCGAGTCGGTGCTGCCTGCGGGGGGACACTACTGCCGCTGCGCAGTAGTTGGCCCACGCCGCCGGGGCGCCGCGTCACTGCATGCGGAAGGCCGCGAAGCAGCGAGCGGCGGCCAGCGGACTTTGTCCGCCGGCATGAAGTGCTTCGCACTTCACCCGGCTCGCACGAATGGGGGCGGCATGCGTTTCGCTTGATCCCCCCGCAGGCAGCACCGACTCGAGCCTTCAACTACCCCGCAGCGGATTCCGCGGTCTCGTGCCAAATCGTAAAAGCACTGCGCTAGCTGAGCTGCGAGAAACGCGAACGCTGAATGCCCGAATGCCCGAACATACGGAACACGCGGAACACGCGGAACACGCATCAGGGCCCAGGAGGGTGGTCGAGTCTGTACGGCGTGTGGGGGGGGATCAAGCGAAACGCATGCCGCCCTGCCGAAGGCGAGCGGGGTGAAGTGCGCAGCACTTCATGCCAGCGCAGCTGGCCGCCGATCACTGGTTGTGGCCTTCCACATCCAGTGACGCGGCGCCCCCGCGGCGTGGGCCAGCTACTGCGCAGCGGCAGAAGTGTCCCCCCCACACGCCGTACAGACTCGGCCGCCCGACTGCGCAGAGCCGAAGCAACAAAACATCCGCGGATTACCGCAAGCTGCTGCTGCCCACTGCAAAAAAAAGCGCCGAAGCTTTCACTCCGGCGCCCGCTTTCTTTACCGCATTCAGACTAGAAGTTCATGTACCGGGTCGACAACTGGAAGGACTGGGGGCCGGGGGTGGCATACAGAGTATCGCCCGAACCTTCCTGTTCGGACTTTTCGTCAGTAGGATTGTTAACAATAATGTGGATAATCTATTGCATGATGCCAGTGCAGTGGCTAATTTCCGTGGCTTGGGCTCCGCAATGGAGGCCGCAACAATCGTCTACAACAACAAGCAGGAATTTGGGGGAGTAAGCATGGCCGCGAGACAGGTATTCAGCGGCGCGGGGAAATCCGCGCGATCAGCCGGCAGGGTAGCTGCCACTTTCACCTTGAGCCTTCTCGCCAGCGCCATCGCGCTGGCGCAACAGGCACCGGCGGGCATCGAAGAAGTCTCCGTGACCGGCAGCCGCTTGCGCAACGACAGCTTCACCGCGCCAACGCCGGTCATGACGCTGTCCACCGAGCAGCTCGCTGCCGTCGCCCCCGTCAACATCGCCGAAGCACTGCAACAGCTACCGCAGTTTTCCACCGGCGGCCAATCCTCGACCGCGGTGGTGTATGCCAACCTGCGCAACATCGGCAGCGAACGCACGCTGGTGCTGCTCAATGGCCGCCGGCATGTGCCGACCTTCTCATCCGGCGTCGTCGACCTGACGACGATCCCGACCGCGCTCGTCGCGCGCACCGAGATGGTGACAGGCGGCGCGTCGGCGTCGTGGGGTTCGGACGCGGTATCGGGCGTGCTGAACCTCATCGTCAACGAAGACCTCGAAGGCTTCCAGGGCAACGCGCAGTACGGCGAATCGAAATACGGCGACGACGAGTCCTACAGCACCTCGCTGGCCTGGGGCACCGACTTCGCTGGCGGCCGCGGCCACATCATCGCCGGCGTCGAACAGGCGGAGTCGAAGGGCATCGCCACGTACTTGTATCCCGATGTGTCGCGGCCGAACGTGGCCGGCCGCAGTTCGGTGTCGAACGGCAACTACACTACCGGCCTGCCGCAGTTCATCTACGCCGAAGACGTGCGTCGTTCCGATGTCCACGACGGGGGCCTGATCACCAGTGGCCCGCTGCGCGGCACGATCTTCCTGCCAGGGGGGCAGACCGGCCAGTTCCAGTATGGGACCAACTATAACAACAACATGATCGGCGGCGGCTCGAACCCCTACGAAACGCCGGACCCGGGCGGCGACATCGCGCCGCCGTACGAACGCAAATCCTTCCTGACGCATGCGAAGTACGATCTCAGCGAAACGCTGAGCGGCTTCCTCGAATACAACTACAGCGAATCGCTGTCGAACGGTCGCTCCGTGATGCCGCGCAACCAGGGCGCGACGACGGCCAACACCGGCTGCACGCGCACCAGCTACAGCGGTTCCTTCTTCGGCAACATCAACGTCAGCAGCGACAACGCCTTCCTGCCGCAGGCGGTGCGCGACCAGATGGCGGCCGCCAGGATCAACTGCTTCAACTTCGGCCGCACCTACCGCGAGGAAGGCCTTGGCCTGTTCCGCACCGGTGAAGGCTCGCCGGAGATCCATCGCTACGTCGCGGGCCTGGAAGGCGAGATCGGCGGCGGCTGGAGCTGGGATACCTACGTGCAGTATGGCGATTCCTCGTTCCAGCAGCGGCGCGAGGGCAACATCCACAGCGTGCGCTTCCAGGCCGCCATCGACGCGGTGCGCGATCCCGCTACCGGCAGCACCGTGTGTCGCATTAATATCGACACGAACCCGAACAACAACGATCCGGCCTGCGCGCCCTTCAACCTGTTCGGCGCGGGTTCGCCGTCGGACGCGGCGAAGCGCTACGTGGTCGGCACCTCCGCGCTCGACATGGACATCGAGCAGACCGTCGCCGCCGTCAACCTGCGCGGTGACCTGTTTGAAGGCTGGGCGGGTCCGATTTCGTCGGCGTTCGGCGTCGAATACCGCGAAGAGTCGCTCAATGCCGTCGCCGATCCTGATTCCGAAGCCGGGCGCTGGCAGACCTCGAACCGCAAGGCGCTGAAGGGTTCGTACGACGTCAAGGAAGTCTACGCCGAGCTCGGCGTTCCACTCCTCAGCGGCGCGCCGCTGGCCGACAGCGTCGACCTGAGCCTCGCCGCGCGCAGCACCGATTACAGTTCGTCGGGCGAAGTGACCACCTGGAAGACGGGCCTGACCTGGGACGTCAACGAGCAGCTGCGCTTCCGCGTGACGAAGTCGAAGGACATCCGCGCCGGAAACCTCGGTGAACTGTTCACGCCGACCGCGGTGGCGCTCGGCAACATCAACAACCCGCGCACGAGCATCCGCGTGCCGGTGCAGACCATCACGACCGGCAACCCGGTGCTGGCGCCGGAGGAGGCCGACACCTTCACGGCCGGCGTCGTGCTGGCGCCCGCCGCGATCGAGGGGCTGCAACTCTCGCTCGACTATTACTCGATCGACATCGACGGGCAGATCGGCACGGTCAGCGCCCAGCAAATCGTCGACCAGTGCTACCTGTTCAACGAGCAGGACTTCTGCGCGCGCGTTACCGTCGACGGCAACGGCCTCATTACCGCGATCAACAATTCCTTCTTCAACCTCGATCGCTTCAAGACCAGCGGCGTCGACGCCGTGGCGGCCTACAGCGCCGACATCGGCCCCGGTGAAATGAGCTTCCGCCTGTCATCGGCCTACGTCGACGAGCGCGAAACCACCTTCCAGGTCGCGGGCACGGTGCAGGACACGGCCGGCCAGGTTGGCACGCCGCACTGGAAACACTTCACGCAAGTCGGTTACCGCGTTGGCAACTTCAGCGGCCTGATCGACTGGCGTTGGTACCAGGGCGGCAAGATCAGCAACCTGCGTATCGAAGGTTTCGCGGGCGTGCAGGGCGCCAACGTCAACGAGATCCCGAACCTGCATTACACGAGCCTGAGCCTGAACTATGACTTCTCTGGACTGCTCGGTGGCTGGAACGGCACGGTGTTCGGGCGCATCGACAACCTGTTCGATCGCGATCCGCCGTTCCCGCTGCGCAACGCGTATAACGACAACAACGGCCGGGGCTATCGCGTCGGCGTGCGCTTCAACATGTAAGGCATCACTGACCTGGATATTTACGGAGAATCGATATGAGCACTTTGACTAGTCGGAAAGCCACGCGCTTCGTGCTGGGCTCGCTCGTGTGCGCGGTCATGGCCGCGGCGGTGTACGCGCAGACCTCGGGGGAAATGCAGTCGGCAGACACGCGGCAGTGGATACGGGCCGGCCAGGGCGGCATGCTCGAGGCCGACGCGGCGTTCAACAACCTGCACGGCAAGCTCGGCATCGTCAACGCCGGCGGCGCCGTCGACATGACGGGCCATCCCTTCTTCGAACCAATCGGCAGCAACGGACGCGCCTGCGTGACCTGTCACCAGCCCTCCGATTCGATGGGCCTGGCGCTGGCCTCGATTCGCCAGCAGTGGGAGCTGACGCAAGGTGACGATCCCCTGTTCGATCCGATCGACGGCGCCAACTGCCCAAACCTGCCGCGCGCCGACCCGAGTTCGCATTCGCTGTTGCTCAATCGCGGCCTGATCCGGGTCGGCCTCGCCTGGCCGCCCGGCCCGCGCAATGGCGTGCCGGTGGTTCCGGAGTTCGACATCGAAGTGGTGCGCGATCCCACCGGCTGCAATACCAGCACCGAGTACGGCCTGGAGAGCGCGAAGCCGACGATCTCGGTGTATCGCCGGCCCCGCATCGCGGCGAATGCCAAGTACGTGTCCTACGAAAGCAATCCGCTCAATGCCAAGCGCCTGGCGATGGTGGTCGACCGTGATCGGTTCACCGGCAAGTACATGAGCATGAACATCATGTCGGATGCGCGCGAAGCATCGTTGCGCACGCAGGCTGTCAGCGCCGCGCGCGACCACCTGCAGATGCAGGAGGCGCTGCCCGAAGACATGATGGAAAAGATTGTGTCCTTCGAGGAGCAGGTGTTTGCCGCGCAGGTTGAGAGCAATGTCGGCGGCGCGCTCGCGTATGCCGGCGGCCCGGACGCGCTCGGTCCGCGCAACATGGAAAAATTCGACCGCGGCCTCGGCGACAACTTCGGCGTGCCGCTGTTCCGCAATTTCGACATGTGGAAGACCGCCGCGCCCGGCGAAACCGCGGCACAGCGCGAGTTCCGTGAATCGGTTGCGCGTGGCCACGACGTGTTCTTCATTCGCGTGTTCTACGTGACCGATACCGCGCACATCAACACCGTGGGCCTCGGCAACCCGATGAAGCGCACCTGTGCGACTTGCCACAACTCCGCGATGGTCGGCACCGATCTCTCGGCGGGCTGGGTCGACGTCGGCACGGCGAACCTGCCCTATGCGCGCCAGAACGTGCCGAACCCCTTCCAGGCCGAGGTGCAGCATGACCTGCCGCTATTCAAGATCACCTGCAACGACGAAGCGCGGCCGCATCCCTTCCTCGGCCGTGTCATCTACACGCAGGATCCGGGCCGCGCGCTGATCTCCGGCAAATGCTACGACGTCGGCGCGATCGTCATGGGGCAGTTCCGCGGACTGGCGGCGCGCGCGCCGTACTTCTCGAACGGCTCGGCCTCGACGCTGCGCGACCTCGTCGACTTTTACGATCGCCGCTTCAACATCGGTTACACCGAGCAGGAAAAGGCCGACCTGACCAATTTCCTGAGCGTGCTGTAACGTGAATCTCGAGCAACCATTAGAAGTGACACTGGGGAAGAACATGCTGCGCAAGACCACTCTTCGTATCGCGGGCACGGCAGCGCTGGCATTGCTGGCGGCGCCGCTGGCGCTGGCGCAGGAACGCAATATCAGTTTTGTCGCGTGCCCGATCTTCCAGGACACCGATACGGTCCCGTGCTGGCTCGCCGAATACGAAGGCGAGCTGTACTTCCTCGGCATCCAGACCGATGCCGGCGGCTGGTCGCCACCCTGGCTTGGCCACCAGCTGCTGGTTGAAGGCAACGTCAGTGACAATCCGCGCGTGTGCGGCGGCATCGTGCTGGAGTCCTCGGGCACGCCCTACGACCGCCGCAGTTCCGGCAGTTCGGCCGGCGTGGAGTTGCCGAATCCACCGGTGACCTCCGTGATGCGTGAGCTCGACGCGACCTGCCGCACGCAGTTGCCGGAGGTCGATGCCTTCAACACGATCGAACCACGGCGCGGTCCCGGCCCGAGCCCGGCGCAGCCACCGCGCACGCCGGACCAGGCCGCCGCGGCAGCGGCAGCACGCGACGCGGCGCTTGCGGCTGAACGCGAAGCGATGGCGAAGATCGTGCCGCCGTACCAGCCGCGCGATTACGAAATGTTGTACGAGTTCGACTCCGAGCTCGCCGTGTTCACGATCGGTGAAGTCGAGAAAGCGCTGGAGTATGCCGCGCTGATCGGCGCCAGCAAGATCCTCGTCACTGGCTATCGTTCGAGTTCGCTGCTGTCGAATGGCCAGCAACTCGAGGAAGCTCCCTTCATCGCGAAGCGGCGCGCGCAGGAACTGGAATCGACACTGCGCATGCTCGGCATTCCGCAAGGCGTGGCGCTGGAAGTCACCTGGGAGGATGCGGTCGTACCAGGCAATGGGGTGAATGACTGGTCGCGCCGGCGTGCGCTGGTGCGTGTGATCCCGTAATCGCGAGGAACGTCGAATGACAAGGATACAGCGTTACCTGCGCCTCGGTTTGTGCGCGGTCGTCTGCGCGGCAGCGCACGGCGTGCTCGCGGCAGAGCAGGGCGCGGCACCGGTTGGCATCGTGCTCGAAGCGGGCGGGTCGGGCAGCTGGCCCGCGCTCGCCGAAGCGCGCGCGGACCTGCCGCTGCATACGCTGTATCGCCCGGCATCTCTGCCGGACGCGGCGCTGCCGCTATTGATATGGGGCAACGGCGGCTGCAGCGCCAATGGGCTCGCGCACGCGGGCTTCCTGCGTGAAATCGCGTCGCATGGCTATGTCGTCGTCGCGCTCGGCTCCGCGCAAGCGCCACGCGCAGCAGCCGCAGCACCCGCTGCGGCGCCTGCCGGCGACGCAACCGATGCCGCGCAAATGATCGAGGCGCTGGAATGGGCAACGCGGATCACTAGGGCAGAAGCCGATCCCCTGAACGGACACATCGATGTAGAACACGCGGCGATCGCCGGCCACAGCTGTGGCGGCCTGCAGGCACTGAAGGTGTCAGCCGATGAGCGAATCGATACTTCGCTGATCTTCAACAGCGGCATCTATGTCAGGCCCGGCGGACGCAGCGGCGTTGCCATCGACAAGAGCGCGCTTGCCGCGCTGCATGGGCCGATCGCCTACTTCACCGGCGGCGCCGATGACATTGCGCACGCCAATGCCGTCGACGATGTACAGCGCATCGAGCAGGTGCCGGTATTCTTCGGCTGGAAACCCGTCGGCCACGGCGGCACTTTTGCCGAGCCCAATGGCGGCGCCTGGGCTGAGGTCGCCGTGCGCTGGCTGGACTGGCAGCTGAAGGGCGCGCCAGCCAACGCGGCGTGGTTCAGCGGCGCGGACTGCGGCCTGTGCACGGCCGCCGACTGGACCGTCGAGCGCGCGCTACAGCCATGAACGTTCCCCGCGGGTTGCGGCAGGCGCGTCAGGGCTGCAGTTTTTCGTTGATTTCGGCGAGTGCCACGAGGCCGTCGTGGATGTGATCGCGCATCGCCTGTTCGGCCAGTTCGGCGCGGCCGTCGACAATCGCCTGCGTGATCATCTTGTGGTCGGCGTTCGCGCGATCGATGCGCTGCGCGTTGTAGAAACTGGAAAACAGCAGCCGGTGCACCGGCACGGTAAGCTGCGACAGGAAATGCGCGACATAGCTATTGCCGGAACCTTCGATGATGAGCGCATGCCAGGCTTCGTTGAGCTGCGCGAAACGCCGATGATCGCCGCTGCGCTCGAGCGCATTCATCGCGCGCTGTACCTTCTGCAGCTGCTTCTTCAGCGGCGACTTTGCCTGGCGCGCGCATTCGCCCGCGGCCATGCCTTCCAGCGCCATGCGGGTCTGGTAGATTTGCCGGATCTGATCCATGCCTAGCTGCCGAACCGATGCACCACGGAATTCCTCGATGGTAACGAGCCCCTCGCTTTCGAGACGCTGCAGCGCCTCGCGCACTTTCGCGCGGCTGGCGCCGGTATCGCGCACGAGATCCGCTTCGACGAGGCGCTGGCCTGGCACGAAGCCGCCGGCGCGTATGTGTTCGCGGACGAAGGTGATGACTGCGTGCGCCGAAACGCTTTCCCTGGCAGCGGTGGCGATTGCTTTTGTCGTGCGTGGCATTGCTCGCGTTCCTGTGGCTGGCGCTGCGTCATGATCCTTCAAGTGTCGATGCAGAGGCAATCATGACAACCCCGGTTCCGGCACCGCAGCCCCTGTGGTATCGCGCCTGCGTCGTGCTTGGCGGCGGCGCCTTGCTGGCCGCGGCCGCGGTCGATTTTTTCGCGATCATCGGGCGGCATAGCGGCATTCCACTGCTGGGCTCGATCGAACTCGTGCAGGTGCTGGTCGGCATCGCCGGCACCGTCGCCCTGGTAGCGGCCACGCTGCATCGCAACCATGCGCGCGTGCGCGTGCTCAGCGATCGCGTCGACGCTGGCACTGCCGGCCTGCTGTATCGTTTCAACGCGCTGTGCGGCGCGGCATTCTTCCTCGCGCTCGCGGCTGGCTCGGCCTGGCTGGCGCATGACCTGTGGTCGGCGCAGGAAGCAAGCGAGCTGTGGCAGTTGCCGTACCGACCGCTGCGCATCGCCGGCGTTGCCGGACTTCTCGGCATAACCCTGCTGTCGCTGCGCCAGGCCTGGCAGGGACGCGAACAATGATGGCAACGCCGGAAACCGGATTGCTCGGCGTGCTCGCCTTGCTCGTGTTGCTGCTGCTTGGCATGCCGATCGGCGCCGCGCTCGGGCTCGTCGGCATCAGTGGGCTGACACTCGTGCTCGGCTTCGAACCCGCACTGATCAAGACCGGCAGCCTCGTGTTCGAAACGCTCACCCGGTACGAGCTCGGCACCTTGCCGCTGTTCCTGCTGATGGCGCAGCTGTGCTTCGCGTCAGACGCCAGCCGGCATCTGTTCGACGCCGCGTCGAGCTGGATGGGCCATCGCCGCGGCGGTCTTGCTTACGCATCGATCGCGGGTTGCTCCGGGTTCAGCGCCATCAATGGCTCGAGCCTGGCGACCGCGGCGACGATCGGGCTCGTGGCGATTCCCGAAATGCGGCGCCATGGCTATTCGGATGCGCTGGCAACAGGCACCGTCGCCGCTGGCGGCACGCTCGGGCAGATGATTCCGCCCTCGGGTGCGCTGATCGTGTTCGGCATCATCGCGCAACAGTCGATCGGCACGCTGTTCACCGCCGCGGTGATACCGGGGCTGACGCAGATGCTGCTGTACTTTATCGTCATCGCCTTGCTCGTGCGCTGGAAACCGGCACTGGCGCCGAGTACGCCGCGCGCCGACTGGGCCACGCGCTGGGCGACGCTGGGCAAGATTCCTGATCTCCTGCTGCTGATGCTCGTCGTCATTGGCGGCATCGTGTTCGGCTGGTTCACGCCCTCGGAAGCCGCATCGGTCGGCGTGGCGGGCGCGCTGCTCGGCAGCCTGTGGCGCCGGCGTCTCGGCTGGCGGGAGCTGTATGTCGCGCTCGAGGAAACGCTGAAGACGAGCGGCCTCATTTACACCGTCGTCATCGGCACGCTGGTGTTCTCCGTGTTCATCAGCGTGACCGGCCTTGCCGATGCCGCGGGCGCGACGATCACCGGCATGGGCGCGGGTCGCGTCGTCACGGTGATGCTGATGGCGCTGTTCCTGCTACTGCTCGGCTCGCTGCTCGACGGCCTCGCGCTGATGCTGCTGGCAACGCCGATCCTGCTGCCCGTCGTTACTTCACTTGGCCTGTCGCCGATCTGGTTCGGGATCTTCATCGTGCGTGCGATGGAGATCGGGTTCATCCATCCGCCGATGGGCATGAACCTGTACGTGATCCAGGGCGTTGCGCCTGACGTGCCGCTGTGGCGTATCTTCCGCGGCGTGCTGCCCTTCCTTGCGGCGGACTTCGTGCACCTGCTGCTGTTGATCCTGTTCCCCGCACTGGCGCTGGCATTGCCAGCCTGGTTGGCCTGAGTGGACGCGCTAACGACCTGGCTTCACGTGTGCCTTGCCGATCCGCTGGCTACGGCGCACGCGGCGGATGCCCCGATCGGCATCGTCGGCCTGGATTTTCCGCTCGACATCGCCGCAAGCGAACAGCGCGTGTTCTGCCACTTGCCCTGGCGCAGCGGACGCAGCACGCCACAGGCCGATGCCTGGCTTGAACCGGCCTTTCCCGGATGGGCGCGCTCGATACTGCAGGACTGGGCCGAGGGTCGCTTTGCCGCGTTTGAGTCCGTCGTGTTCTCGCGGGGTGACGATGCCGCGCAGCGCCTGTACTACTACATTTGCGAACTGCAACGCCGCGGCCTGTTGGACGGACCGCGTGCGCTGATCCTCGATGTTGCCGCCATCCCGCGCGCCGGCAGCGTGCAGCACAGCGCGCGCGCCTTGCGTACTCTGCTGACCGAACTCGATCTCGGTATCGATTGCCTCGCCAGTGGAATCGCGCGCGCCAACCGCCAGCGCGCGGTGTTCGCCAGGCTCGAGAGTGCGCGGTATGCGCCCGGGCACCTCTACGAAAACATTGCGCGCGCCGCGCTGTATCACGATCCCCTACCGGTTCTCGAAGACGTCCAGCTGCGGCCCAGCACTGCGGAATTCAGCCTTTACCTGGCCGGCTCGGCGCCACCTGACGATACCTTGCATCGCACCGCCGAAGCGCGCGGCTGGAACATCGTCGGCGAAATGCATGCCCGCAGCCTGCTGCGTCACGGCACGGCCCTGCAGGCCGGCGCCGATCCCGTGCTGGAGCTGGCGACGCGGCTCAATGCGAATGCTTACGGCTCGCGCGCCTTCGTCGATCGCGCCGCGATGCTGCGCGCGGAGCTTGCGCGGACCGGCGCCGACGCAGCGGTATTCTGGCTGACGCGCGAAGATGAAGCGCGCCCGTGGGATCTCGCCAGCCAGCGCGAGGCCTGTGCCCTGGCCGGCAAGCCTTGCCTTGCATTGACGCAGGCCGACTGGGAATTCCGCGACGGAGCAGTCGACCAGCTTGCGCGCTTCCTGGAGGGAATCCCGACATGAGTTTCCTCGCCGGACTCCGCGTGGCCGCACTGGCCGCTTCTGAACACGGCGCGCTACTGCGTTACTTCGCCGCGCAGGGCGCCGAGTGCGTGGCGGCGCCGCGCACGCTCGAGGACCTCGCCTCGCTGTCGTTCCTCGTCGATGGCCTGGGCCTGCCGCGTCTCGACGCACTCGGCTGGAAGCGCGCCAACATCGCGCGTGCGAATCCGCGGCTGATCCACGTATCGGTATCGCCCTTCGGCAGTAACGCCGAGGCCGCCGGCCTGCATGGCAGCGAGCTGGTTGCTTCGGCGATGAGCGGTACCCTGCGGCTCACCGGCTATCCCGAGCGCCCGCCGGTGAAGGAAGCGCTCGACGCCTGCACCTTCCATGCCGACATGGTGGCCGCCGCCGGCGCAATGGCCGCGCACTTCGCACGTTCGCGCAGCGGCGAAGGCCAGCATGTCGACGTGTCGATCCAGGAAGTGGCGTTCAACCGCAACGTCAGCAGCATCCTCGTGTGGCAGTTCGACCGCCGCAAGCTGGCGCGCGTTGGCGCAGCGCTGAACTACGGCCGCGCCACGGTACGCTGCATCTGGCCGCTGGCCGACGGCTGGTGTTTCCATTCGCTGATGACCGGGCGCTTCGGCGCGCCGGCCAACCAGGCGCTGTCCGACTGGATGGATGAAGTGGGCGTTGCCAATCCGCTGCGCGGCGTTGACTGGCCCGGCTACAACCGTTCGACGCTCGATGCCGGCCTGCGCGCCATCTGGGAAGCCGCGATCGAGGCTTTCTTCCGCGGCATCACGAAAGCCGCAATCCACGCTGAAGGCCGCAGGCGCGGCATCAATGCCTGTGTCGTCGCCGAGCCGGCGGATGTGCTGGCCGATACGCATTTGCAGGCGCGTGGGTTCTGGCGCGACGCCGGTGACATCCGGGTGCCGGGGCGTTTCGCGCTCGTGCGCAAAGGTCCCGCGACGACGCCGCGCGCGATTGCGCCGGGTGCGCGGCCCGGTCCGCTGTCGGGCCTGCGGGTGCTGGACTTCGCGTGGGCACTGGTCGGTTCCATCACCACGAAGACGCTCGGCGATCTCGGCGCGGATGTCATCAAGGTCGAAAGCCGCGCGCGGCCCTGCCTGTCGCGCATCGACGTGCAGGTGGCGGCTTCGGCGGCGACCTCCTTCGACGACAAACCCTGGTTCGCGCACCTGAACAGTTCCAAGCGCAGCCTCGCGCTCGACATGAAGCGCGCCGAAGCGCTCGAGCTGCTCGCGCCACTGATCGAATGGGCCGATGTCGTCGTCGAGAATTTTTCCCCGGGCACGATGGCGAAGCTTGGCCTCGACTATGAACGCCTCGCCGCGCGCAATCCCGGCATTGTCATGGTGTCGGGCAGCGTCTTCGGGCAGACCGGGCCGCTGGCGCCGGAGTGGGGCATCGATGGCACCGGCGGCGCATTGTCGGGCCGCACGTATCTCACGGGCTGGCCCGATCGTGATCCGCTCGTGCCCGGCGCGGTGCCCTACGGCGACGTGATCGTGCCCTTCGTCATGGTGGCCGAGGTGGCCGCGGCGCTTGCGCAGCGCAAGGTCACCGGGCGTGGCGCACACATCGATGCGTCGATGTATGAAATCTGCGTGCAGCAAATGCACGACGCCATCGATGCCAGCCAGCGCGGTGCCGCGCCGCAGCGCAGTGGCAACAATGACAAACGCTGGTTCCGCCAGGACCTGTGGCCGGCGGCCGGCAACGACCTCTGGATCGCCATCTCGCTGCGCGACCTGCGCGAATGGCAAGTGCTGTGCGAGCTCGCCAGAGGCGAGGATATTGCGGCGTGGACGCGCTCGCAGACCGATGCGGCGCTGATGCAGCAACTGCAGCAGAGGGGCATCGCCGCCGGCGTCGTGCAGGACATCGAGGACACGGTCGAACATGATGCCGTGCTGGCCGCGCGCGGTGCGCTGGTGCAATTGCCGCATCGGCGGCTCGGCGCCTTCGGCCACGTACGCACGCCGATGGATTTTTCCGCGGGTCCGCTTGCGCCGTTTCGCGCGCCGGAGATTGGCGAACACAATGAGGAGATCGCACGCGCGCTCGGCCTCGACGCGCAGCGTATCGCCGCGTTGACCGCACTGGGAGTATTCAAATGAACAGCATCGGCACCGGTTCGCGCAGCCGCAAGGACCTCGCTTGCACCGGCGCGGCAACGGCATACCAGAAGGCCTTTGGCGCCGAGTTGAAACGCCGCGTCGTCGAGAATGGCGAACCCTTCGCGCTCGTGCAGGCAGACACGCCGCACGAAATCTTTCACGTGCTCGACCTGCCGATCGTCACGAATCAGTGGTGGTCGGCCTATATCTCCGCCAAGCAATTGTCGGCGAAGTACTTCGACGCAATGGTCGCGAAAGGCTACCCCTCGAACAGCTGCAAGTATTGTTCGCTGGGCTTCGCCTGCACGCTCGCCAATGACCCGGCGAATGCGCCGTGGGGTGGCTTGCCGAAGCCGGCGGTCATGGTGGCGCGGCTCACCTGCGACTGCATCCAGCAAGTGTTTTCGCAATGGGCGACCGCGCTCGATACCGACTTCTTCCCGATGGAAGCGCCGGCCTGGCGCCACAAGGATCCGCAGTGGTACGCGCACGCGAAGACCGACTGGGACAGCGTCTACGAACCCGGGCGCATTGCGCTGATGGTCGAGGAGATGCGGGCGCTGATCGAGCTGCTGGAGCGCAAGACCGGCCGGCGCTTCGATGCCGAACGCCTGCAGGTGCTGATGGAAAAGATCAACGAGCAGGAAGGCTATATCGCCGAGGCCGCGCGCATGATCGGCGCGGCGCGGCCGTGCCCGGTATCCATCGCCGACCAGATGCCAAACACGATGATACCGCAATGGCACCGCGGTTCTGACTGGGCAGTGGCGCATGCGCGCCGTTTCCGCGACGAAGTGGCCGAGCGCATTGCGCAAGGCGTATCGGTTGCCGCCAACGAACGCCTGCGCCTGATGTGGATCGGCGCGGGCGTGTGGCACGATCCCGGTTTCTACCAGGTGCTGGAGGAAAAGCTCGGCGCCGTGTTCGTGTGGTCGATGTACATGCCCTTTGCCGGACCGCAGTACGTGCGCGACCTGCGCGGGCGTCCGCTCGAGGCGCTGGCCAGCCGCATCTGCTCGATGAACGAGGTGCTGCATCTGCCACCGTGGATGAATGGCTGGATGGTCAGCGAAGCCGAGCGCTGCGGCATCGATGCGGCCGTGATGCTGGTGCCGCCGAACAACCGCCTGTCGCAATCCGGCACGCAGCTGACGGCCATGGCACTGCGCGAAGCCGGCGTGCCGGTGCTGCAGCTCAGTGCCGACATGGTTGATGCCGGCAGCTGGGACCACGCAACGATGGTGCGCAAGGTCGAGGACTTTCTCAGCGCGGAGGGACTGGCATGAGGCGCGTGCTTGCATCACTACTGATCGCGTTGAGCGCCGCGTGTTCGCGCGAGCTGCCGCCGGGCGTTACCGAACTCGTGTATGCGAGCCTGTATCCGCCGAGCCATCCCTTCAGCCAGGCCGACCAGGAGTGGATGGATTTCGTCGCGGAGCGCACCGGCGGCACGCTGCGCATCGTGCCGAGCTGGTCGGGCGCACTGCTGTCGCCGGAGCACTCGATGCTCGAGCTGCGGCATGGCGTGGCTGACATTGGCCTGATCACGCCAATCTACGTAAAAGGCGGCACGCACCTCATTCGGCTGCAATCCGGTTTCTACAGCGGCACGACGACGATGGACGCGCAGGTGGCGCTGTACCGCTGCCTCGAAGCCGGCAGCGCGCAGTTCGCGCGTGAACTCGAAGGGCTCAAAGTGCTGGCCGTGCAGGGCGGCAGCTTGCCCGGCATCATCACGCGCACGCATGAAGTGCGCAGTCTGGATGACCTGCGCGGACTGCGCCTGCGCGTGCCAACCGAACTGATCGAGGTATTGCGCGAACTCGGCGCGGACCCGGTGAACATGCCGATGGCCGAGGTGTACTCGGCGCTCGCGAAGGGCGTGCTCGATGGCGTGGTCGCGCCGATGGATACCTTCCAGGCGCTGCACTTTGCCGAGGTGGCGCAGGCATACGCCGACCTCGTGATCCCGCGCGGCGCCTATCCAGCGCGGGCGATGGGCTTGCAGCGCTGGCAAGGCCTGTCGGCGGAGCACCAGCAGGTACTGGAAGAAGGCATCGCCGTGTGGGAGGACGCGCTCGAACGCCGCAATGCCGCGGCGCTGGAGCAGGGCAGGGCCGAGGCGCTGGCGCAGGACATCACATTCACGACGGTTCCACGTGAAGAGCAGGCGCGTTTCGACGCCCTGTATCTCGCGCAGGCCGAACGCAACGCCGCGTCACTCGCGGCCTACGGCATCGACGGCCTCGATGTATTTGGGCGCGCACGCGCCAGCGTCGGCAACGATGGAAACATAACTTGCGCCGGAGACAACGACTGATGCAAGCGCTCGCCGGAATCCGTGTTGCCGACTTCAGCCATGTCATGGCGGGGCCTTACGCCTCGTACCTGCTGGGCCTGCTCGGCGCCGAAGTCATCAAGATCGAAGCGCCGGGGCAGGGCGACCCGATGCGCAACTACGGCGCCGACCGGCGCTACGACGGCATGGCGCCGGCCTTCATCGGCGTCAACGCCAACAAGAAATCGATCGTCCTCGATCTGAAAAACGCGGCGCAGCTCGAGGTCGCGAAGAAGATCATCGCCGAGAGCGACGTGCTCATCGAGAATTTCCGGCCCGGTGTCATGGCGCGTCTGGGGCTGGACTACGCGAGCCTGCGCGCGGCGCAGCCCGAACTCGTGTACTGCTCGGTGTCCGGCTACGGCCAGTCCGGCGCGATGCGCGACTGGCCCGCCATCGACAACATCGTGCAGGCGACCTGCGGCATGATGAACCTTGGCGGTGGGCCCGACGATCCGCCGACGCGCGTCGGCTTTCCGCTGGTCGACACCTTGACGGGGCAGACCGCGGCCTTCGCGATCATGGCGGCCTTGCTGCGCCGCAGCCAGGGCGGCGGCGGCGACTACATCGACGTGGCGATGTTCGACGCGACGCTCGCGTTCATGACCTCGGTCGTCGTGCCGTTCCTCGTCACCGGCAAAACGCTGGCGCGTTCGGGCAATGTTGGCTACAGCGGGCAAGCGACCGCGGCGGTCTACACGGCGCGCGACGGCCGCCAGGTGGCGCTCGGCGTGGTGCAGCAGCATCAGTTCGAAGCGCTGGCCCGGCTGCTGCAGCGCGATGACTGGCTGAAGGACCCGCGCTTCGAGACACCCGAGCGCCGCCGCGCCAACTTCAGCGCGCTGCAGCAGGCGCTCGCCACGCAGTTGCTGCAACGCGATGCGGCCGACTGGGAGAGCTCGATGAGCGCGGCAGGTTTGCCCTGCGGCATGGTGCGCGATGTCAGCGAAGCCGCGTCGATGCCGCATCTCGCTGAACGCAACGCGGTGTTGCCGCTGCATATTCCCGGACTACCCGAGCGCGAGGACGTCAGCGTGGTCAACGCCGGCTTCCGCATGCAGCAGGAGGGCCCTGGGGTGAGCGCGCCGCCGCCACGGCTCGGCGAGCACAGCGTTGAAATCCTGCAATGGCTCGGGTACGGGCCAGAGGCAATCGCCGCGTTGCACCTGCAGGCCGGACCTGAGTGAACGGAGACTCTTTATGAAGACTTTCATCGTAAAAACATGTTTCGCACTGGCACTGCTGTTCACGGCGGCCGGCCTCAATGCGCAAGCGCCGACCGGCGATGTGCATGCACGCTACCTGTTCGCGGCGACCGGTGAAGAACTGCCCTACCGCGTGTACGTGCCCAGCGCCTGGGACGGCAGCGCGGCGTTGCCGCTGCTGCTGATGCTGCATGGCGCCGGCGCCGATGAAAATTCCTACATGGACATGAGCGAAAGCCTGCTGCCGCGCCTGGCCGAAGAACATGGCTACATCGTTGTATCGCCACTCGGCCACACGCCACTTGGCGCCTATGGCAATCCGCTACGCCTGCCGGCGGTGTTCGGCCAGGATGCCGCGGCCGAACAGATTGCCGCGGTCACGCCGGAACGCGCGCGCACGCTCGCGCTCAGCGAACTCGATGTCATGACGCTGCTCGAACTTGTCACCGAGCGTTATGGCGCTGATCGCACGCGCACCTTTCTTGCCGGCCATTCGATGGGCAGCGGCGGTGTGTGGCATCTCGCGGCGCGCTATCCGGAACGCTGGCGCGCGATCGCGCCGATGTCCGGGCCCTTCATCGACGCCGCAAGCTATTCCTTCGCGCGCATCCGGCCGCTGCCGATCTTCATGACGGAGGGCACCGGCGCTACGCCCTCGCTTGAAGGCAGCAGGGCGCTGGCGCGCTACCTCGAGGAACAGGAATTCACCTTCGACTACCTCGAAGTGGACGGCGACCACGGCGGCATGGTGCCGCTGGTGTGGCCGGCGATCTTCGACTTTTTCAATCGCCACAAATGACGCGAGGCCTTTCGCTGCCATGAATGCGCGCTTTTACGCTTTGGTTCTGCTGCTGTCGCCACTCGCGCTTGGCCAGGAGGAGTTGCGTCTGTGGCCCGATGCCGCGCCCGGGTCGGAATACTGGGAGTTCCCCGAAACGGTCACCATGACTGAAAACGGCGACCGCATCGTCGCCAACGTCAAGGATCCCACGCTCACTGTGTTCCTGCCCGATGCACAGCTCGCCAACGGCGCGGCCATCGTCATCGCGCCGGGCGGCGCGCTGCGCGTACTTGGCATCGACAACGAAGGTGTAAAGGTCGCGCAGTGGCTCAACGCGCGCGGCATTGCCGCCTTCGTACTGAAGTACCGCACGCTGCAAAGCGATCCCAACGCGGCGCCGCCGAGCGCGCCGCCGCCCGGCATGGCCGCGGCGGGACGCAGGGAGCTGGTCATCCGCAATGCCAACGCGAATCCCGCGCCCGACGATGCCGCGCTGACGCAAGTGCGCGACATGGCGATCGCCGACATGCAACAGGCACTGCGCCTCGTGCGCGCGAATGCTGAACGCTGGCGGGTGGATCCACAACGCGTCGGCGCCCTGGGCTTTTCCGCCGGCGGTGGCGTGGCGATTGGCGCCGCACTGGCCGAGCGCTCGGCGGCATCGCCCGACTTTCTCGTATCGCTCTATGGTCCCTCCCTGATGGACGTCGTGCTGCCTGCGGACGCGCCGCCCTTGTTCATTGCCGTCGGCGCGAATCATTTCAACGTCACGAACGGCTGCCTCGCGCTGTTCGCCGCGTGGAAGGCCGCGGGCGTGCCGGCGGAACTGCATGTGTACGACCAGGTCAGCGGCGGTTTCGGCATGAGCCAGCGCGGGCTGCCGGTCGATGCCTGGATCGAGCGCCTGCACGAGTGGCTCGCCGCACGCGCCTTGCTGACACCGATCCTTGCGCAATGACCATTGCGGCCTTGCGGGAAGCACTTTAGGCTCGCGTTGCCGCGGTGTTGGCGGACGCCGCTACGCCGCGCAAGCCTGCCAGGATGAATGCCTGCAACAATTTTCAGAACAATCAACACAGCGCGCCGATGCCAGCCGCAGGGCGCGCGCAGTGACCTAACGTGGAAGCAGTATTCGTATGACTCAATCTCCAGTCCTCATCGCCGGCGCCGGCATCGGCGGCCTGAGCCTTGCGCTCACGCTGCAGCAGATCGGCGTTCCCTGCCTCGTGTTCGAAAGCGTTGCCGAACTCAAACCGCTCGGCGTCGGTATCAACATTCAACCCAATGCCGTGCGCGAGCTGTATGAAATGGGCTTCGGTCCGGCAGCGCTCGATGCGCTCGGCGTGCAGACGCGCGAGTGGGCGCTCGTCGGCCTCAACGGCAACGACGTTTACTCCGAGCCGCGCGGCATCGCCGCCGGCTACAACTGGCCGCAGTATTCCGTGCATCGCGGCAAATTGCAGATGCTGCTGTATCACGCCGCGCTGGCGCGGCTCGCGCCGGACACGGTGCGCACCGGCCTCAAGGTTGTCGGCTATCGCAATCACGCGCAGGGGAAGGGCGTCAGCGTCGTGCTCGAAGCGCGCGATGGTACCCAGTCCGAAGTCGCGGGCTCCCTGCTGATCGCCGCCGATGGCCTGCACTCGGCGGTGCGGCAGCAGATGCATCCAGCGCAGCCGCCGATCCAGTGGGGCGGCGCGGTGATGTGGCGCGGCGTTACCCGCGGCAAGCCGATCCGCAGCGGCGCCTCGTTCGTCGGCCTCGGCACGCACAGGCACCGCGTGGTGTTCTATCCGATCTCGGCGCCAGATCCGGAAACCGGCCTCGCCGACATCAACTGGATCGCGGAGATCACCGTCGACAACAGCGGCGGCTGGCCCCACGGCGACTGGAACAAGCGCGTGAAGCACGCAGACTTCATGCATCACTTCGACCAGTGGAACTACGACTGGATCGACATTCCCGCGATGCTGCGCGGCGCCGCCGACGTATTCGAATACCCGATGATCGACCGTGATCCCGCGCCCGCGTGGGTCGACGGCAACGTGGGCCTGCTCGGCGACGCCGCGCACGTGATGTATCCCACCGGCTCCAACGGCGCCAGCCAGGCGATCATGGATGCGCGCGTGCTCGGCGCGCTATTCGTCGAACACGGTGTCAACGCAGAGGCGCTCGCGGCCTACGACGCAAAGCTGCGTCCCGAAATTTCGCCATTGATCCTGCGCAACCGCGGTGCCGGCCCCTTCGGCCTGCTGAACCTGCTCGACGATCGCTGCGGTGGCGTGTTCGACGACATCGACACGGTGATCCCGAAAGCGGAGCGCGACGAATTCATGCACCGCTACAAGCTCGCCGCTGGCTTCGCCGCGGAAAAACTCAACGCCGCGCCCTGCCTCGTTCCAGTGGGGGCGAAGGTGCGTTGCTGACGCGCGGGAATGTTTCCACGCCGCGAGGCTGGCGCTGGCATCCAGCGGTTTCACAGACACCCTGACCAGGAATAGTCCATGCTGCATCACTACGTATTCATCAAGTACCGCGCAGGCACGAGCGATGCGCACATCGCCGAGTTCGTGAAGCGAACACTGGCGCTGCGCAGCATGATCCCGGAAATCGAAGACCTCGAGATCGGCCGCGACATGCTGCACGAAGCACGCAGCTGGGATCTGGTGCTCATCATGCGCTTTGCCTCGGTGGAAGCGCTGCAGCGCTACCAGCCGCACCCGGAGCATGTGAAGGTGAAGGAGTTCAACACGCCGCAGGTCGACAGCGTGGCATCGGTGGATTTTGCGGAGGCGCTGCGCTGAGGCACGATTCGCCGCGCGCATGCAGCGCTGCGGCGGCTACAGTTTCGCCAGTCCATGACCGCCTGGCGCGGCATACCGGCAGTTGCGGACGGGCCCGGCCCCTGCAATTCAATTCAAGCGATTTTCCGCTATAGTGCCAGGCCGAACACAAAGGCTTTTGGCGCATTGGTGACATTCGCAGGCCATGATTGTGTGATTCCGGTGTTGCATCCGGCGGCGTGCCGCATACATAGAAGGTTTTCAGATGAATCAGACGGTGGTACCGAAGTCGTCTAAAGAAGGATTCTGCTCTCCCGATTTTCTGCTGTTGGCGGGCGTCAATGCTGTTATTTTGCAGGCCGTCATCTACTTCGAATACGAATTGCTCCACGCGGAGAATGGTCCTCTTGAAGCTGTGCAAGCCGGCTTGCTTGCGGTGGGAATCGTGCTGTTCCTGCTGCGAGCCCGCTTGCATGAGATGCCAGCGGTGTTCAACCTGGCTGCTTCGCTGTTTTGCTTCACTTCGCTGTTACGGGAAGTCGACGTGGAGACCTTCGATATACCCGTCTTCATGCAAATGCTGGGCAGTGGTACGGGCAAGAGAGTCCTGCTGGGCGGCCTCTGGCTAGTCCTGGGCTACTGGCTGTGGCGAGAGTGGAACGTGCGCGGACTGTCGCGCCTCCTGCTCAACGGCAGACAACTGCGGTTGATTTGCGCAATCCTGCTTATGTTCATGATCAGCCTTGTGATCGATCAGCAACTGGTTGCGCACCGCCACGCGACACTTTTCGAAGAAATGGCTGAGACCAATGCCTACCTGCTCATCGTTTGCGGCGCTCTGGCAGGATTTTTTCAGCGGCAGTTCCGGGAGCGTCTGGCGACCACTGACTGATCACGGACTATGCTCCCTCGAAATTCTCCGGATATAGTGGAAACAATGAATGGCAGTTCTGCAAAAACAATTTGATAAGCGTGACAGCCTGCTTGCCCATGTCAAAGCGCTTGCGCCATGGGCGGAAGGCGCGTGCAGTGGTATTCAAGGCGGCAGGCAGCAGGCGCTGGACAAGTTGGCGAAAATCAAACCCGTTGAGTACGGCAAAACCCGCAATTTTGGTAATGGGGACATCACGCGACTGTCACCCTACATTCATCACGGCGCCTTGAGCCTCAACGAGGTGCGTAATCACGCGCTGACCAGGTGCAGCGAACCAGTGCAGATCAGCAAATTCATTCAGGAACTAGGCTGGCGCGATTTCTGGCAGCGTGTGCTGGCGCAGCATCCGGAGTGGGCCTGGCAGGATGTTGAACCCTACAAGACAGGCTTGCGCGCGCAGGATTATGCCGATTCCTTGCCCGACGATATTGCGCAGGGACACACCGGCGTGGCCTGTCTGGATTCATTCATCCATGAGTTGGCGGCGACGGGCTACATCCACAACCATGCCCGCATGTATCTGGCGAGTTATCTCATTCATTTTCGCCGGATCAAATGGCAGGTCGGCGCAGAATGGTTCCTGCATCATCTGCTGGACGGCGATGTGGCGAGCAACAATCTCTCGTGGCAGTGGGTGGCCAGCACCTTTAGCCAGAAGCCCTATATCTTCAACCTGGAAAATGTCGATAAATACTTCCGGGGACAGGTCGACACCTCGCCGCTGAACAACGCGCCACTGCACGCGAGCTACGAAACCTTGCATGCAAGACTGTTTCCCGGTACCGGGAGCGCCGCATGAATGCGCCATTAATCTTGCTGCACGACGAAGCCCTGCGGATCAGCCACCCGGTATTCAAGGCCGCGCCGGCGGGCACAAAAGCCATTTATGTCTGGGACGATGCGTATTTGCGCGCCGCAGGCTACAGCCTGAAGCGGCTCGTATTTATTTATGAAACCCTCTGCGAACTACCGCTGGACATTGTCCAGGGTGATGCAGCAAGTATCGTAACGGAGCTGGCCCCGTCCACACTCTATGTGCCCGCGACCAACAATCCGCTGATCCTGCAGCGCCTGGCTGTTTTGAAATCCCTGGTGCCGGTGCAGACGGTTGCAGACGAAGCCTTCGCCGTCATGACAGGCTCCGCTGGGTTCAGGCGCTTTTTCCACTACTGGAACAAAGCCCAGCCGAGCGCTTTTCTGCACGACGGCGGCCTTGATGCCTAAGGGAATCAAAAAAGAGAATTTGCCGCAGAAAACCTGCATCAACTGCGGCAAGCCATTCACCTGGCGAAAAAAGTGGGCGAAAGTCTGGCATGAAGTGAAATACTGTTCGGACCGCTGCAGGAGATAGTCGGAACCAAGACAGCTGCTCCCGAATGCGCAGGACGGCTGTGGTCAGGTCAGCAGTAACGGCTGACGGCTTTAACGCGACCTGACGGCTCACTATTAACGATCCAGGTCATCAAGGGTGACGGTTATATCGGTTTTCGATACGTCGACATCCCAGAAAGTGTAGTTGTCATCATCTTCATCTACCAGGCGTATGTCGAAAATCGGGCTTTTATAGCCTGTCAGGTTGATGCGCCTGGTTTCACCATTGGACAACACATTCTCACCCAGGACGTCTTCCTCCCATGAGTCCGATTTGTCGGGACTCACATAGAGGTAAAAGATGGTGTAGCCCGTGTTATTGGTCACATCCACGTAATAATCGGCAGCTGATGCAGACATCGGCATCAGAGGCAGCAAGGCGCACAACATAACAAAAACGAATTTCATCGATTTCATGCTCAAGACCCCCAGGACAATAGCGTTTAGTGATATACCAATCCATGTCAATGCTGCCGCTGCCCAGCTCGATCGACGCTGGCATTAGCTGGTTTTTTGTCATTACGTTGGGTCGTTGTCGTTGGATCACACCAATGCTGTTTTTATGAGTTCTTGTCGGCTGAGGAACAGGCATTGTGGTCTTTGAGCTTCAGACAAG
>JBEGWB010000035.1:0-8382 GCA_041178065.1 Pseudomonadota bacterium
GAGCCGCCGTGCGATGCGAGGAAACTTATCTTCATGGCTTTACCGCAAGTGCTGGTTTCGGCTTGTACGTGGTTAACCCGATACCTGCGAGGATCAGCGCCGCGCCCGCCAGCATCTTGAGCGTGACGCCCTCGCCGAGAATCAGGTAGCCCCAGGTCATTGCGAACACCGGCACGAGGTAGGTCACGATCACCGTGCGCGCCACGCCGATGGTTTCGAGCAAGCCGAAGAAGATGATGTAGGCGACACCGGTGCACAGCACCCCGAGCACAGCGGCGTAGAACCACGATGACAGGGGAATCGCTGTACCGGGCCACTGCAGCAGCGCGACGGGCAACAATAACAGTGCCGAAAAAATCTGGCTGCCCGCGGACAGTGTCAGCACCGGCACGCCGGTCATGAAGCGACGCGAGTAGTTGCCGGTGAGGCCATACAAAAATGTGCCTGCGAGTCCGGCAAGCACCGGCAGCAGCGCAAAGCTCGACGAAATCGTTTCGCGGTCGAAGACCATGACCAGCACGCCGCCGAAGCCAAGCAGGATGCCGATGACGACGGCAGGTGTCAGATACTCCTTCAGCCACAACCACGCGACGAGCGCGCTGAACAGGGGCGTAAGCGAATTGAGGATTGAGGCAAAGCCCGCGGAGGTGTATTGCGTGCTGATGGCGAGGAACGAAAACGGCAGCGCGGTACTGATCAGGCCGAGGACGAGCAGGTGTTTCCAGTTGTCCCTGAACGCCGGCCATTGCCCTTTCATCAGCATCAGCGGCGTCAGTGTCAGCGCGGCGATCAGCGAGCGTGTGCCGCTCAAGGGCACGGCGCCGAAGTGTGGCACGGCCATGCGGATGAATATGAACGATGCCCCCCAGATCGAGGCGAGCACGCACAACTGCAGCAATTGTCTGGAACTCAAGCGGGAGGCCGTGGAAGAACGAAGGGCAGGCGCAGGGTAGTGCATGCAGTCATTTCGGTCCAGCCTCCCGTGGTAACATCGCCGCCTTTCATTACGAGGTATTTATGGCAGAGAAATTCACGAGTGTCGAAGCGCTGGCGAGTTATGCCGTCGGCCGTCAGGTTGGCGAACAGCTGATGGGCCAGCCTTTCCCCGGCATGGAAGCCGAGGCGCTGGTCGCGGGTCTTGCCGATGTGCTGAAAGGCGTCGCGAGCCCATACAAGGATGCCGAATTGCGTGGTGCAATGGATGAACTCAACCGCCGTGTACAACGCCAGCAGAAGCAGCAGGCGAATGGCATGGCCGCTGCCGGTGAAGCCTTCCTGAAGCAGAACGCGGCACGCGATGGAGTCACGACCACGGCCACGGGATTGCAGTACGAAGTGCTGCAGATGGGCACCGGTCCAAAGCCGGAATCATCGTCAAGCGTTCGCGTGCATTACCACGGCACGCTCATCGACGGCACGGTGTTCGACAGTTCCGTGCAGCGCGGCGAACCGCTGGAATTCCCGGTTGGCGGTGTCATCAAGGGCTGGACCGAGGCACTGCAACTGATGCCGACAGGTTCGCGCTGGAAGCTCTATATTCCCCACGATCTCGGTTACGGCGCGCGTGGCGCCGGCGGCGTCATCGGCCCTTACACCACGCTGATTTTCGAAGTGGAACTGCTCGCGGTTCTGTGATTATTCGAACTGCAGGTGCTTGCTGAAGAAGGGCAGCACCGCCGTTTCGATGCGCTCGGAAATCCTGTTGTTGTGATCTCCTTCGTAGGTCACGAAGCTATGCGGGATGGCGGCTTCCGTCATCGCCGCATCGAGTTGCTGGTTCTGCGTGAGCAAGCCATCGGCTGTGCCCACGTCGAACTGGATCGCGGTATAACGGCGCAGGTTGAGCGTGTACTGGCCGAGCATCGGCAGGATCGAATTGGCGATCCAGCGAGCCTGGATCGCCGGCTGTTCTTCACCGTTGACGACCGGGAGGTCGACATACAACGGTGCTTTCTGCGGATTCGCCGACCAGGCCGCCGCACGGGCCAGCGTGCTTTTGTTGGGATAACGCAGCGCGTCGATCGCTTCCCGCGTTGTCAGGGTTTGCGCCGCGGCGAGCCCGTCGTCGGGCTTGCCCTGTTCGAACATCGCGGCGGCGGACAGCGGGTATAAGGCCGAAAACACATCCGGGCGTTTCATGCCGATACGCAGCGTGCCGTAACCGCCCATCGAGTGGCCGCCAAGCCCGCGGCTTTCGCGCTTCGCGAGCGTGCGATACTTCGAGTCGACGTACGCCACCAGCTCTTCCGCAATGAAACGCTCCCAGTCGCCGTTCGCCGCCGAGCTTGTGTAGAAGCAACCGTCGAAGAAGCTGTAGCAGTCGGGATTGACGACGATCATTTCCTGCGCGCGTTCGCCCGTGCCGACGCCACCGCCGCTGCCGGTTATCGCGGTGTTCAGCGCGGCTTCGATGTTGAACAGTGTCATCCAGCGTTCGGCGCGCAGGCCATAGCCGTGCAGCAGGTAAACCACGGGATAGCGTTTGCCGGGATTTGTGTCGTAACCCGGCGGCAAGTACACGAAGACAGGGCGCTCGGAACTATCGCCGTTGAGGTTCCCGTCGAGCGAGGCGGCGTGGACCGTGATCTGCTCGACACGGCCCGCTGTCTGCGCGAGCAGTGTTGCGCTGGTGCTGATCAGCGTCAGGATGAGTACAAACAGCGTCGCCTGTTTACGGATCAGCTGGACTGCGTTCGTTTTTGCATTTATCTGCAGCATGGGCACCCCCTGTATTTGGTGCGGGGAGTATAGCCCACTCGATTTCCGCATGACCCAGGGCGGCTGAGACAAGTTACAAAGTAGAAACACTTATAGGGTAGGGAGTTGAAGCTCAGGGCCCGTTCCCCGGCGCCGCACTTGACTCCCACCGTGGAAGAGCGTGACTGGTCTCGAAGGACGAGATTCATCACAGGGACGGCTCACCACGCTCCCCGTGGCTCTTTAGACCTGAACGCAGAGCGTTCAGGGGCTGAAGGTTCCAACCGAGCACCACTGGCAGGGTCTCCGCATTCACACCGCAGTCAGGTACTCCGCTCGAAACCTCCCTTTAATTCGCTGGCGATGATGCACGGGCCAGCTGAACTATAGTTCAATCCTGTATCAACTATAGACCAATGGATGAGGAGTCCTTGATGCCTACGCTGTTCGATCCGCTGCAAGTCGGTGATGTGCTCATTGCAAATCGCATCGTCATGGCACCGCTGACACGCGCGCGCGCCGGCGCAAGTCGTATTCCCAATGACCTGATGGCTGAGTATTACCGCCAGCGTGCCAGCACTGGATTGATCATTACCGAGGCCACGGTGGTTTCCGCGCAGGGCATCGGCTATGCCGACACGCCCGGCATCTGGTCGCAGCAGCAGATCGAGGGCTGGAAGAAAGTCACGCAGGCAGTGCATGCCGAAGGGGGAAAAATCTTCCTGCAGTTGTGGCACGTCGGACGTATCTCGCACCCTCTGTTCCTGAATGGTGAATTGCCGGTCGCGCCGAGCGCGCTTGCGCCGGAAGGACGCGTCAGCCTCGTGCGGCCCGAAACTCCCTATGTCGTGCCGCGCGCATTGCGTCGCGAAGAATTGCCCGGCATCGTCGAGGCCTTCCGCACAGGCGCGCAGAATGCGCAGCTCGCGGGCTTCGACGGCGTTGAATTGCATGGCGCCAATGGCTACCTGCTCGATCAATTCCTGCAGGACGGGAGCAACAAGCGCACCGACGACTACGGCGGCAGCGTCGAGAACCGCGCGCGTCTGCTGCTTGAAGCCACCGACGCGGCGATATCGGTGTGGGGCGCAGGCAGGGTGGGCGTGCATCTCGCGCCGCGCGGCGACGCCCATAGTATGGGCGATTCCAGCCCGGCGGCGACTTTCGGCTATGTCGCACGCGAACTGGGCAAACGCCGCATCGCCTTTATTTGTGCGCGTGAACACCTTGGGCCTGACAGCCTGGGTCCACAATTAAAAAAGGAGTTCGGCGGCGTCTATATCGCCAACGAGCAGTTCACATTCGACTCGGCGCAGCAGGCCCTCGCCGAAGGCCGCGCGGATGCGGTGGCCTTCGGCAGGCTGATCATTGCGAACCCCGATCTCGTCAAACGCTTCAGGCTTGCGGCACCGCTGAACGAACTGCGGCCTGACACGCTGTACGCAAACGGGGCGGAAGGTTATAGCGACTACGCGGTGCTCTGAGTGCGCGTGCCGCGTCGTTGGCGCACGGCGGCGGCCAGTTCATCCAGCAACATTTCGGTGTCGCTCCAGCCCATGCAGGCGTCGGTGATGCTCTGGCCGTAAACCAGCGCCTGCCCCGGCACCTGCTTCTGTGCGCCTGCAACGAGATGGCTTTCGATCATGACCCCAGCGATGTGTTTCTCACCGCCGGCGACCTGGCCTGCGATGTCCCTGCAGACGGTGACCTGGCGCACGTGATCCTTGCCTGAGTTGGCATGGCTGCAATCGACGATCAGCGTCGGGCGTAGTTTCGCTTTCTGCAACTTCTCTGCTGTTTCGCGAATCGTTTCCGGATCGTAGTTCGGATGCTTGCTGCCGCCGCGCAGGATCACGTGGCAATCGGGATTGCCAGATGTCTGGAAAATGGCGGAGCGCCCTTCCTTCGTCACCGACAGGAAATTGTGCGGGTTCGTTGCCGAGCCGACGGCATCGATCGCGATCTGGATGTTACCGCCGGTGCCATTCTTGAAACCGACCGGGCACGACAGTCCCGACGCAAGCTCGCGATGGCACTGCGATTCGGTAGTACGCGCCCCGATCGCGCCCCACGACACGAGGTCCGCGATGTACTGCGGGCTGATCATGTCGAGGTACTCGGTGCCAGCGGCGAGGCCGCGGTCGGCCAGCTGCAGCAGGAGACTGCGCGCCAGGCGCAGGCCGTCATTGATGCGGAAGCTGTCGTCGAGGCCGGGATCGTTGATCAGGCCTTTCCAGCCAACCGTCGTGCGCGGCTTCTCGAAGTACACCCGCATGATGATGCAAAGGTCCTGCCTGTGCATGTCGACCTGCTGCAGCAAGCGGTCGGCATATTCCAGCGCGGCATCGATGTCATGGATCGAGCAGGGGCCCGCGATGACGAGCAGGCGGTCGTCTTCACCGCGCAGGATTTTCTGGATCGCGCCGCGCGCCTGCAGCACGGTGTTCGTGGCCTGCGGCGTCAGCGGCAGTTCGTTGATCAGTTGTTGCGGTGGCAACAGCTCCTTCATGGCGCTGATGCGAGTGTCGTCTGTTGCAGCTTTCGTGTTCATGGAAATATTCCCTGGGTTTGCTGGATTTGCCCCCGCCTTCGCGGAGGGCGGCAATCCGGTCGTTTCAATTAGGCTTGATCGTCAGGCCAAGTTTCAGTTCGTCAATATCGAATGTCGTGGCGCAAGGTGCCATTGCCAGGTCGAGCGCGGTGCACAGCGTTTCACGCTTGATGTGCTCCGCGTGTTCGGTAATCGCTGCCGCGAGATCCGCATCCGCCGTATAGCTGATCGAAATGCGATCGGACACGTTCAGTCCCATATCCTTGCGCGTCTTCTGGATTCGGTTCACCACTTCGCGCGCGAGACCTTCCCTGATCAGCGCAGGATCGAGCCTGCAATCCACGTCGATCGAGATGAATCGGTTCGACAGCGCGTCGGTGCCGGGCTTGGGTTCGCGAAACACGAGAATGTCCTCGGCGCCGAATTCCATGCCATCGATATTTAGCGTTCCGTTCTCCTGCAGGCTGTTCAATGCTGCTGCATCAAGCGTCTCGATCAGCCCCCTGTAGCGTCCGAAATCCTTGCCGAGGCGCTTGCCGAGCAGCGGCGCATTTGGTTTCGCGAACAGCTTGATGTAGCGATTTTCGTCCTGCGAGTATTCGAGCGTCTTCACGTTCAGCTCACCCTTGATGTAGGTCTCGAGCCGCGCGATCTCGTCGAGCATGGCCTGTTCCTGGTGCACGATAGTCAGGCGCCGTAGCGGTGTCTTGGTCTTGATCTTCACCTGGTTACGCTTCTGGCGCCCGAGCAAGATGATGTTCTGCATGCGCGCGACCGCAGCTTCGAGCACCGGCTGGATGTGCTGTTGCTGCGGCTGCGGGAAGCGGCATAGATGCACGGACTGCGGCAGTTTCGCGGCGACCGGCGCGTATGGCAGCAACTGCTGATAGATGTGTTCCGCCAGGAAGGGCGCGAAGGGCGCCATCGCGAGCGTCAGATCGTGCAGCGTGCGGTACAGCGTCTGGTACGCGGCGTTCTTGTCGGCGCCTTGCGCGGCAGACGGCGCACTCTCAGCCCAGAAGCGGCCGCGATTCAGACGGATGTACCAGTTCGTCAGGTCTTCGATGAACTCGAACAGCGCAGGCACGACGTTGTACAGCTTGTACGCCGCCATCTCGCGCGTGACATTCGTCAGCAGCGATTGCAATCGTGAAAGAATCCACTGGTCCGTGATGTTCGTCGATACTGGCGCATTTGCGTCGGCTTTCCACTGGTCGATGTCGGCGTAGGTCTGCAGGAACTTGAATGAGTTGAGCCAGGGCAGCAAGGCGCGGCGCACCATGTCCTTCACACCGCTGTCGGCAAAGCGTTGCTCCTCCGCCTTCACGAGGCCGGAGTTGATCAGGTAGAGGCGCAACGCATCGGCGCCGTAGTTCTCCATCAGGATATCCGGAGGTGTGTAGTTCTGCAGTCGCTTCGACATCTTCTTGCCGTCCTCGGCCATGACGATGCCGTTGACGATGACGTTCTTGAACGAAGGCTTGTCGTACAGCGCCGTGCTCAACACGAGCAGCGTATAGAACCAGCCGCGTGTCTGGTCGAGACCTTCGGCGATGTATTCCGCCGGGAAGCCGGCTTCGAACAGCTTCTGGTTCTCGAAGGGATAGTGAAGCTGCGCGTAGGGCATCGAGCCGGACTCGAACCAGCAATCGAGGACTTCCTCGACGCGGTGATAGATGCCTTCCTCGCCGGCAATCGTGAACTGTAGAGTGTCGACGTATTCGCGATGCAGGTCAGTGACGCGCACGCCGCTGTATTTTTCCAGCTCCTCGATCGACCCGATGCAGATATGCCTGTCCGTCACGTCGTTGACCCAGATCGGTAGCGGCGTGCCCCAGTAACGGTTGCGCGAAATACACCAGTCGAGCGCATTCTCGAGCCAGTTGCCCATGCGGCCGTTCTTGATGTGCTCGGGCACCCAGTTGATCTGCTGGTTGCTCGCGACGAGACGCGCGCGCATGTCTTCCACTTTCACGTACCACGACGGAATCGTGCGGTAGATGATCGGCGTGTCGGAGCGCGGGCAGAAGGGGTACGCGTGGACGATGACGTCCTGGTGGTACAGGTGCTTGCTGTCTTTCAGGTGCTTGATGATCTGCTTGTCGGCATCCTTGACGTACACGCCGGCGTAGTCGCTGACTTCGCTCGTGAATTTGCCTTCAAAATCGATCGGGCACGGCGCGGTCTTGACCCCGTTGGCCTTCATCACGCGATGGTCATCCTCGCCGAAGGCCGGCGCGAGATGGACGACACCGGCGCCGCTGTCGGTTGTCACGTAGTCGTCGGCGAATACGCGGAACGCGCCTTCTTCCTTCAATTCGGCGAAGTAGGGGAACAGCGGCTCATAGTGCTTGCCGACGAGCGCGGAGCCCAGCACCTTGTCGACCACGTCGAGCTTGCGATTCTTGCCGACAGCGTCGAGTCGCGCCTCGGCGAGCCAGAACTGGATGCCGAGATCGGCATCTTTGACCTTCACGTAGTCGATGTTCGCGTTCACGCAGAGACCGAGGTTCGATGGCAGTGTCCACGGGGTTGTCGTCCATGCAGCGATGTAGGCATCTTCATCTTTCAACTTGAAGAGTACGGTGACCGCGGGGTCCTGCACGTCCTGGTAGTTCGAGCCTGCTTCGAAGTTCGACAGCACGGTGCCGAGCGCGGTGGAGAACGGCACGACCTTGACGCCGCGGTAGATCAGATCCTTGTTCCACAACTGCTGCATCACCCACCACACGGATTCCATGAAGGGCGGATCCATCGTCTTGTAGTCGTTGCGGAAGTCGACCCAGCGGCCAATGCGCGTAATTGTCTTCTCCCACTCGGCGGTGAAGCGCTGCACGATCTTGCGACACTCGTCGTTGTAGCCCTTGATGCCGCGTTCGGCGACCGTCTGCTGCGACGACATGCCGAGCGCCTTGTCGATCTCGTGTTCAATCGGCAGACCATGACAATCCCAGCCAAAGCGGCGCTGCACGTAGCGGCCCTGCATCGTGTAATAACGCGGGATGATGTCCTTCAGCGTCGAGCCGACGAGATGGCCGTGATGCGGCAGGCCGGTGGCGAATGGCGGGCCGTCATAGAAGATGTAGGGAGGGCAGTCCTTCGTCTGCTCGAGCGACTTCGCGAACACGTCCTGC